>JAIDOO010000337.1 GCA_029063275.1 Clostridia bacterium | reverse complement strand
GCGGTAAAGCACAGCGTGTCGGTGCCGTGGGTGATAATAATACCGTCGTACCTGTCTTTGTCAACGCCGCGTACGCATTCAGCCATAATTTCCAAATCCGACGGCTGGACGTTTTCGCTCAATATATTCAGCGGGCGAAGCTCGTCGAATACAACGCCGTTACCGAAACTTTCGGCGTACTTTTCCAAAAGTAAACTCTTGCTTTCTTCCTTTAATCTGACAATGCCGCCGCTGGAATACGAGCCTATTGTTCCGCCCGTAAAAATAACGCAAATTCTGTTTTTTACTTTCATAGAAATTATAAATTACCTACCGTCCTGGGGAAAAGCAGGGTGTCGCGGATATTCTGGACGCCTGTTATATACATAAGAATACGCTCGAAGCCAAGCCCGAAACCGCTGTGCGGAACACTGCCGTACTTTCTCGTATCGAGATATTCGGTATAGGCTTCAAGTGTCATACCCTTTTTAAGCATTGCGGTCTGAAGCTTTTCATAGTCCGCTTCTCTCTCACTGCAACCTATAATTTCACCGACTCCGGGAACGAGCAAATCGGTTGCCGCAACAGTCTTTCCGTCGGGATTTTGCTTCATATAGAAGGATTT
This sequence comes from Clostridia bacterium, assembly GCA_029063275.1. GTDB lineage: Bacteria > Bacillota > Clostridia > Christensenellales > Borkfalkiaceae > Coproplasma. The sequence continues at coordinate 962 of JAIDOO010000337.1, read as the reverse complement.
GATGTCCTTAGGATAATCGGTTACGAAAACGGGCTTTTTGAAATACTCTTCGGTTATATATTTTTCGTGTTCCGTCTGTAAATCACTGCCCCATTCCACAGGATATTTGAACTCTTTGCCCGACTTCTTTAAGACTTCAACCGCCTCGGTATAGGTTATTTTTCCGAAATCGCTCGAAGTAACGTGTTTGAGTTTATCGATAAGCCCCTTTTCCACACGCTCGTCAAAGTAAGCGAGCTCGTCGGGACAGTTTTCAACGACGTCGGCAATAATAGACTTGATAAAGTCTTCCGCGATTTCGATTATGTCGTGAATATCCGCAAAACAGACTTCGGGCTCGATATGCCAGAATTCCGCGGCGTGGCGCGTTGTGTTGCTGTGTTCTGCGCGGAACGTGGGTCCGAACGTGTAAATTCTGCCCAGTCCCATTGCCGCCATTTCACCCTCGAGCTGACCCGATACGGTAAGCCCCGCCCTTGCGCCGAAGAAATCTTCCGCAAAGTATTCCTGTTCGGTCTTTGCCTTAGCGTCCCAGGGTAGGGTGGTTACGCGGAACATCTCGCCCGCGCCCTCGCAATCGCTTCCCGTTATTATAGGAGTATGAACGTATTTATAGCCGTGCTTATGAAAATACTTGTGGATTGCGAAAGAAAGCTGGTTCCTTACCGCGAAAACCGCTTCGAAATATTTTGTGCGCGGTCTTAAATGGGGAATGGTGCGCAAAAATTCAAGCGTGTGGTGTTTTTTCTGCAAAGGATAATCCTGGGGGCAGGAACCGAGCACGGTAATTTCGGAAGGAATCATTTCAAAACCGTTACGCTCGCTGGCAATAAACTTACCCTCTACCTTCAAAGCCGCGCCAACGACCAAAGCGGGTCTGTACGCGTTTTCATTCATTTTTTCTTTTTCTATAATAAGCTGTAAGTTTTTAAGGGTCGTTCCGTCGTTAACCTCGATAAAGG
>JAIDOO010000336.1 GCA_029063275.1 Clostridia bacterium | reverse complement strand
ATTTTTTGTAAAGCTTGTCGTCGTCGATGTCGGGTTTTCTGTTAATACCTGCCGCCGCAAAGATTTTAATTAGTGATGGGGTGGAAGAGGTAAATGCGGATAACTTTTCGTCAACGCGCTTGACGGTGGTAACCTTTTCGTCCGCAAAGCTTTTTGCCACTTTTTTAATATACTGGTAATTGATTTTATCTCCGCGCAAATTTACGCAGTAATTGATTATCATAATAAGCGCGTTCTGCTCAAAGCCGTATTCCTCCAACAGGAAAAAGTATTCCCTGAATTCGTGCGGCGAAATCATTCTGCCCTTTATTACATTCTGGACGTTTTTAGTAAAGTCTGCGTATTTTTCGGGCTTGAATTTTTTCGGGGTCCCGCTGACGTTGTCGGCTTCGAGAATTTTTACTTCAAAAGGCGAACGGGAAACGATTGCCACAAGCTCGAGCTCTTCGAGATATTCATAGTAATTTATAACTTCGTTTTCGGGAAGAGAAAGATTTTGCGCAACGGCTTTGACGGAATACGAATTAAGCGCGTTCTGAAAAATATAGAGCGAAAAAAGGTACACTTTGACGGAATTGGGGTCAAGGTGCGGCATATATTTAGTTATAAATTTGTTTTCGATGCTTGTAAAAGAATTCTTTTTAAGCTCGTCCGAAACCGAAATCAAAGCCATTTTTTCAAACTCCATTTTAACGCTTGATTTATTCTTGCAAAAGGACTATAATATTCAAGTAAAATATATTATAAGTGTAATATCGAAAAAAATCAAATACATTTGTCGCTTTTCGGCGCAAATTTTCGCTATTTGGTTTTCATACGGTTAAAGGAGAAAAATTGTCTAATATTCTGACCCCTTCGACGATCTGGAATAATTTTGACGATTCGCTTGACGTTAATCCCGTTATTATAGGCGAAAAGATTGCCGACGGCGTGAGGTATGAGAGAATAAGCTTTCTGGGAAGAGAAACGGGTGATGGAAGGGTTAAAATTTTCGGCTTGTTTGCGAGCGACGTAAATAACCGTTCAAACGAAACCGTTCTCATCTTGCCCGACAGTTGCGATAGTGTGGACGAAGGGCTTTTAAAGCTGTTTGTTGAAAAGGGCTATTCCGCGTTTATGGTTGACTATCGGGGCGAATGGGACGACTGCGAGCTTAATACCGTCTATCCCGAAAACGTAGCTTATGCAAATACCGCGCGTTGCGGAAGATACAAGGATTTTGTAGACGATTCGGCGGAACAAACCAGCTGGTATGAGTGGGTGGCCGTCGGAATTTACGCACGCAAATATCTGGTGTCAAGAATCGGCTCCGAAAATATAGCGTTGGCGGGAATACGCGACGGCGGCGAAATAGCGTGGAAGCTTGGCGCGGTCAAAGAATTTTCCTGCCTGATAACCGTTTGCGCCGCAGGCTGGAAAGCATATTCGGGGGTCGGAAAATACGATACCGAAGACGTTGTGATGGACGAGGAGAGATATCGCTTTATTGCCGGTATCGACTCGCAGGCATACGCTCCCAACGTGAAGTGTCCTGTTATGATTATGTGTTCCACCAACGACAACCGTTTTGACTATGACAGGGCGTACGATACGTTTTCACGCATAAACCCCGCATTTGCAGACGACAGCGTTATAACCTATTCCGTGCGCTGTGATTCTTCAATCGGCGTAAGAAGCTCGGCTGATATGTTTTTATTCCTTGACAAGCATTTAAGGCACCGTCAGGTTTTTATTCCCAAAATGGCTGAAATCAACGTTGCGGTAGACGAGGAATGTAATCTTATCGCAACCGCTTCTTTCGACAACCAGGGTATTGTTGACGAGTACGGAATGTTTATGGCGGAGGAGTGCAAGGATTCCGCAGTAAGAGAGTGGACGCAGTGCAAATATAAGCATAAGGTTTCAGACCGCGAGCACGATTTTTATCTTGACGTTTACGAGGGCACCACAACCGTATTCGTGCTTTGCTATGCGCGCTATTTAAACGGATTTACTGTATGGTCCAAGATTGCGGTAAAAAAGGTGAGCGGCTTATTTAAAAACAGCCAGAAGAAGTGCCGTGTAATGTATTCTGCCAAAAACGGAGTAGACTGCTTTACGGTGGCGGCTCCCCGTTCGCAGGCGGTCGGCGGAATATTTTTCGTTGACAGCATTATGGTTCCGCAGGTCGTTACCAAAGAGCGCGGTATAGGCGGTATATACTCGCCGTGCGGTCTGACCACTTACAGAATGAATACACCCAAATACGCGCCCGAAGCCAACAGCGTTTTAAAGCTTGATTTTTTCAGCGACGAAACGGCGGAAGTATTGTTTACGCTCGAAGATGTTGAAAACGGTCAGATATATAAATACGGTCAAAGCGTATTAGGCGGCGTTTGGCAGACAATAATTATTGAAAGCAAAAATTTTAAAAATATTGACGGAGAGCAACTGAACGATTATATTCACAGCTTAAAGTTTTGCATTACTTGCGAAAAGGAATATGCTGTAAATAACCTTATGTGGCTTTAATAAAAATATGAACGACGCAAACTCCGGTCTTAAAAAAAAGGGCGGGCACAAAAAACTTAATATTATACTCAACGTATTAATTGCAATCGTTGCCGTAGTGCTTATATGCGAGATTGTCTTCGTTACAAGCTATACGGGCGTGTACGTGGTTGATAAATCTATGCAGCCGACCCTTTACGGCGCCGTGTCAAAAGACGAGGCGGGCGGAGATTACGTCTATCTTTCTAAGAGAGCAAAACCCACTTACGGCGACATAGTGGTTGTTGAACGCGACAACGCCGATCCGCTTATAAAAAGAGTAATCGCTATGAGCGGCGACAGTTTGAAACTGGACAGAGGTGTGTTATATATAAAATACAGCGGAGCGGAAGAGTTTATCCTCGTGGAAGAGCCTTACCTTGCCGAGGAAAACAATTCGCCTGAAAACAGTAAAAATACTTTTTGCAACACGGACGAAGGTTATTACGT
>JAIDOO010000335.1 GCA_029063275.1 Clostridia bacterium | reverse complement strand
CCTTGACTGTAAGTGGTTGAGCATAGAGAAGAATATTCAACTGAAACTCCAAGAGTTTGCGAATATGCTTAACCCCGACGATAAACAAGCGGTATTGAAAGCCGACTTGAACAGCATCGTTGCATTACTGTTTATGATCGAGGAGAACTACAACGGTAAGCCGCACAAAGCTCGGAAAATACGGGAAGTTGCGGACTACATCAACGGGGAACTCCCCAAGCTCTTGGAACTTCAAAATCAAGCCAACAAATAAATTTAAGGAGAACATAATGACTAAAACAATCAAAGCTACCATTGTAACGCTTGCGGCAAGCGCGGCGTTATTCGTATCGGGTTTTGTATGCACGGGATTTACAACGGCAAGCGCGGCGAGCGCGGACGAAGCCTGCAATCACGCATACGAACTGACGGAAGTCGCACCCACTTGTACCGAGCAGGGCTATACGCTCTATACCTGTACCGAGTGCGGTGACGAAAGAAAAGACAACTACACCGAAGCCAAAGGGCATAACTACACGGAATCGTATGTGGCGGCGACCTGCACAACGGCAGGCTACACGCTGTATTCGTGCGCGGACTGCGGTCATACATACACCGAACAGACCGAAGCGGCAAAAGGGCATACCTTTGAAGTCGTAGTCGTACCCAACACTTGTACGCATAAAGGCTACACGACGCATTTCTGTACGACTTGCGGCTATGAGTATTCGGACAATTATACGGACGAGATGACGCACGACTATGAAGAAAAGGAAGTCGCGCCCACTTGTACCGAAAGGGGCTATACCGAGCATACCTGTAAAACTTGCGGCGACGTGTATTTCGATAACTACATCGACGCGCTCGGACACGAATACGAAGCCGTGATTACCGAGCCTACTTGTCTGAACGGCGGCTATACGACTTATACTTGTTCGACTTGCGCGGACAGCTATGTGGCGGACTACACCGAGCCGAAAGGACACGCCTATACCGAAACGGTAAACGCGGCAACGTGTGTAACTTACGGCTACACCGATCACGTTTGTAACGATTGCGGCGACAGATTCGTAACGGATTACGTTGCGCCCAAAGGTCATAAATACTTGGACGTGCTTGTGCCTGCAACCCCCGACAGTCTTGGCTATACGCGCCACATCTGCGTGGACTGTAATTACAGCTATCTTTCGGACTATGTAACGAGCGGCGACGTCGGCTATATTTCCGAACCCGAAGAACCCGTCATCCCCGAAATTCATCAGCACGTTTATGAAATTCAGACGATGGACGACAGCGAAAATATGAGCCTTATCGTAATGCGCGTCTGCAACTGCGGCGACGTGAAGAACGGCTATTATACCGTAACTTTCACGGACGAGGACGGTGTTGTTACGGAGAGCAAGGAAACGGGCAACGCGATTGACTATTCCGCATATTACGGACAAGTCGTAATCACGCTTGCGGACGAGAACGGCGAACAGTTAAAGACGGTAGTGGTAACGGCGCAGGAAAAACCCGTAGAGCCTACCGAGCCGAGTACGCCCGAACAACCCGACGAACCTACAACGCCCGAAAATCCCGAACAGCCCGACGAGCCTACCATTCCCGATCAACCTACAACTCCCGAACAA
>JAIDOO010000334.1 GCA_029063275.1 Clostridia bacterium | reverse complement strand
GAAATCTATTGCCCGAAATGCAAGGCAAAACTACAAATAGAAATCAAGGACGGCAAAATCATTATTCAAAAAGTGTTATAGGAGTAACTTATGGAAAAATCGGAAAAGAATATCAAAAAAATACTTTTAATTGTTGGCAGTATTGTTTTAAGTATCGGCTTATTGGTCAGTATTGGGTTTAACATATATTTTGAAATTGCTTACATAAAAGTTGACAGCTATTTGCAAAGCGTTGACGAAATTTATATTATGGAAGCGGGTATTCTAAAAAACAATTTAGAATTTCACGACGGAACGGACTATGAATTGATTTATAATTTTTCACACGAAAATTATGAAACTCTGAAAAGTAAATACGGAATAGACAAAACAGCAGGCAATGGCACGGAATTTGAAAAAGCACTACGGCTTATGGACGAATATGCCCCTCGTTTAACACATAAAAGCAATTATGACAATCATATTCCCATAAATGCGCTTGATTTATTGGAATACAGTTTAGACAATAAAAATCAAGGTATAAATTGCAGGTCAAAGGCGCAGATACTCAACGAAATGTGCCTGTCTCTCGGAATTTACTCTCGTAAAGTCTGGATAATGCCGTATTCGGGATATGACGGTGATTGCCACGTCGTAAACGAAGTTTGGGACGGTTCGCTCAATAAGTGGATTATGCTTGATATAACAAATAATACTTACTGGGTGGACGAAAACAATTCACCGCTTTCAGTTTTGGAAATACGAGAAAAAGCCGCTTTGCGTGAATTTTGTACTCCTGTCGAAGTTGGCGATAGTACGAAAAATTTGCAAAAATTGAAAAATAAAAATATAGGCAACTTTCTCTATATAGTCAAAAATATGGTTTATACGGAATATTGTACGGAATATACCGTTGGGGAAAGTAAAGGATATTATTTGCTGTTACCGAAAAATATACCGACAGAATATGAATTGATTATATCAAAAAATTCTATTGAGTGTTCACCTATAAAGTAATATAAATTTATCAGATAAAACCTAACAAACGAATAAATCTTTTTAGCAAATAAAGAATTGAGTGTACGAAAGTAAAACGATAAAATTATTTTCGGGAGCAGTAAATGGCACACTCAATTCTTTTTTTATATGATACCTCATAACAAACGCATACATAACCCACTACAAACTAATACGGGGCTGTAAGCGCACGCCCGTTTACGGCTGGCGTTTGTTATAGGTGTTAAGGCTCTCTATGAAAGAGTAAAACCCGACAAATTTTAAGGACTAAATCTTGGTTTAGTTCAAAAGTTTGTCGGGCTTTTTTATACGTTTTTTCTGCCCGTCAGTTGAGATTTAGTTCTCGGCTGGCGGGCTTATCTTTGCGAAATTTGTCCGCTTATGCCGATTTTCAAAAAACGGAAATAGAAAAGGACGGACAATAAAATGCAAAAAATCAAATACGAATTTGCGGACGGCACGACAAGCGAAATCGAGGTAACGGACGAATTATACGCTCTGCACTTGGAATTAGTACAACAAGAAAAGCGCAACCATTGGAAAGAAACACGGCGGCATATCTCATTAAACTATCTGACCGAAAACGGAATAGATTTTGAGGACAAAGCCGCCGATTCTCTTTCCGCATACCTACGGCGCGAGGACGACGAACGCATACATAACGCAATAACAAAACTATTGCCCGAACAGCAAGCACTAATCAAAAAGATATATTACGAGGGCAAGACAATTACGGAAATAGCAAAAGCGGAAAATGTCGGCAAGTCTGCTATTGCCAACCGCTTAACGCGAATTTACATAAAAATCAAAAAATTTTTGAATTAGACCGTGAACTTTCGCCGTTCCCGTGCTTATAAGTAGAGGCGCAAACACCGCCTACTACTGAACGGGAGCGTGAAAAAATGAAAATCAGAAAAGAGTTACTGCAAGCCTTTTTAGACAAGTACGGCATAACTGCGGCGATACTTGCGCGGGAAATGCACACCGACGAACAAGAGATTAAAACGCTGTTAGACGGCGGCGCGGTAAACGAGGCAACGGCGCGAAAATTCATTTACTATTTTGGCGCGGACGAGGCTGTGAAAATGATAGACTGGGCGGCTATGGGCAAACAAGTACCGAATATCGGCAAGGGGTAAATATGGCAAACGACAATTTTCTAAAAGTCGCATATATCGGCTTAAAACAACCCGACGGCGCAATGATGATAAACGTACCTTTATATGTCAAAGTGAGCGAGTTGAACAAAAGCGGTATGACGGACACACAAGAAAAAGTCATAAGCCGAATAACCGAAATAATGATTAAACGGTATGAAAAGCAATTAAGCGAGTATTTTGCAAGCCTCAAAGAAAACTCAAAAAAGGAGGAACTATGAAACTAATCAAGACGATAGCGAACTGCTGTTTAGTGTTCATAACCGTGATAGCCGTTTGCGTTATTATTGCGTTCGTTTACTATCACTATTTTGTGAAAGATACGACCATAGGCGTGAACAATATCAACGACCAGTTAGCCGTAGACATTAAGAAAGACGACGAACTGACGGACGAGGAAAAAGACATTTTCGAGGAACGGTGGTTTATGGAAGCAAACTACTATTCCAACGACAAGAACAACGGCGTACAACTGCAAGAATTAAAGTACAACTATTTCACGGGCTACAACCTAACGCAAGACCAGTACCGCTCAACGGGTATGCAATTTATAGGCGATTTCAGAACGTACACGCAAGAGGTACACAAGGAAAGCGAGGCAAACGAGCGCGTACTCTCTGAATTTTACTACTACGATACGACAAACGGCATAAATTGGAGCGGTTTCAAAGGTCAATACGGGAGCGTTTCAACGGTGCTAAACCGTAACCAGCAATTCATTATCAAGATAGACAACCGCCCGTTTTCAATTCAGTTAGACGGCAAATACGACACCTACGGCAGACTGTGGGGCTTTCTCTGGACGGTCAAACAAAGCACAACTTATTTTGACTATGGCGACGTGTTCGACGCGGTTTTCTCTGCTATCAAGTCAAACGATAAAGGCTACGGCGACTACTACATTACGCTTGATTTATCGCAATACTTTTCTATCAGAGAATACGACGGAACGAGCGGAAAATTCAAAGCGGACGACGTAACCGACATTATCAAAAATTACGCTGTGCTTAAATTCCACTATGACGAGAACGGAGCGCGTAACAGTACGCAAAGCATTTTCGGCTCTATCGAGT
>JAIDOO010000333.1 GCA_029063275.1 Clostridia bacterium | reverse complement strand
CATATATCTTCAACCAAAGCGTACGCGAAAACTTTATGCTTGCGAACAAAGAAGTTACAGACGAGCAGATTTATTGCGCGCTCGAAAAGGTAAACCTTGCGGACTTTATAAGAGAAAGCGGCGGACTTGACAAAGTTATAACCGAGGACGCCAACAACATTTCGGGCGGACAGAAACAGAGGCTTGCGCTTGCCGTTAATCTTGTAGCGGACAAAGATATTTACGTTTTCGACGAGGCGACGAGCAATATCGACGTCGAGAGCGAAACGATTATAATGAAAAACATAAAAGCGTTGTCGGCGGAAAAAAGCGTTATCGTCATTTCGCACCGCCTTGCAAACGTTGTTCCTGCCGACAATATTTATTTTATGGAAAACGGCGAAGTGAAAGAGAGCGGCGCACATTCCGCGCTTATGCAGGATAAACACGGTTATGAAAAGCTGTTCACAACCCAAAAACGGTTGGAGGAGGGCTATGCGTTATGAGTAAGCAAAAGCTCAGAAGAAGCGGAGCGAAGATAATGGCAAGCCTTATACTCTTGCTGGGAAGTCTTGCCTATATAATGATTTTGGCGGTAATTAACGGAAGCGTCGGGTTTGTCTGTGCTATGGGTGTAACCGTGTTTGGTGCGGTCGGCGTTGCGAAAGCGCTCGGCGAAGCAATAGCGCTGTCTTACTGGTGGATAATAGGGCTTGCCGTCGGGTGCGGCGTTCTGCGGGGATTGCTGAGGTATTTTGAACAGTATTCAAACCATTTTATAGCGTTTAAGCTTTTGGCTGTGCTTCGTGATAAAATTTTTGCCGCTCTTCGCACGCTTTGTCCCGCGAAGCTGGAAAGCAAGCAGAAGGGCAGTATTATTGCTATGATTACAAGCGATATAGAAACGCTTGAAGTATTCTATGCGCATACTATTTCACCCATTTGTATTGCCGTTCTTGTGTCTGCGGCGGTATTCCTGTTCGTGGGATTTATTTCAAGCTGGTTTCTCGCGCTTGCGGCTCTCGTCGGTTATCTGGTAATAGGAATTGCCGTTCCGTTGATTTCTTCAAGCAGACTTAAAGAAAGCGGTGTAAAATACCGAGCGGAATTTGCGTCGTTCAACGCATATTTTCTTGACAGTATAAAGGGTGTGAAGGATATTGTTCTGAATAACGCCGGCTCCGAAAGAGAACAAGAAGTCAACCGCAGAAGCGAGCTTCTTTTGAGAGAAACGAAAAAAATGAAACACAACACCACTCGGGCGGCGGCGGCGACAGAACTCACTGTTTCGATATTTATAATCATAACTCTCGTGGTAGGCGTTTTGCTTATTCACTTCGATATGCTTTCAATCGGACGAATGATAATAGGCGTGGTTGCCGTGTTCGGCTCGTTCGGGCCTGTAATCGCAATTTCAGCATTGCCGGGCAATTTAACGCAGACCTTTGCAAGCGGCGACAGGGTTTTGAATCTGCTTGCGGAAAAACCTGCAGTCGGCGAGGTTACGGACGGAGAAAATATCGATTACCGAAATTTAAAGGTGGAAGGCTTGTCGTTCTCTTACGACGGGCAGATAGAAGTTCTCAAAGACATTAAAATGCGCGCCGAAAAGGGCGAGATTATAGGTATCGTAGGCGAAAGCGGTTGCGGAAAATCCACATTTTTAAAGCTATTATTACGCTTTTGGCAAAAGGACGGCGGCGAGATTGCTTACAACGGAACGGATATTGATAAAATTAATTCGGACAATTTGCTTGATAACGTAACTATGGTTTCGCAAAGCACTTATCTTTTCGACGATACGATAGAGGATAATCTGCGCATAGCTAAACCCGACGCGGGTCAGGAAGAGATTGAATCCGCTTGCCGGCTTGCGTCCGTTCACGACTTTATTATGACTTTACCCGACGGCTACAAAACGCAGGTCGGCGCGCTCGGTGATAATCTTTCTGCCGGCGAAAAACAGCGTATAGGTCTTGCACGTGCGTTTTTGAAAGGCGCGGAGTTGATACTTTTAGACGAGCCGACAAGCAACGTGGATAGCATCAACGAGGGAATTATCCTGAAAGCGCTGAAAGAGCAAAAGAGTAAAAAAAGCATAATTCTGGTTTCGCACCGCGAATCCACAATGGCTATTGCCGACAGGATTTATAAGGTAGAAGACGGAAAAATGGCGGAAATTATCAAATAACGGTTACAAATCGGTGAGGTGAATTATGAGCGAAGATAAAAAGAAACAGAAACAGGAGCTTGCAATAGCCGAGCTTATTGAAAGTACGGAAGAGGTTAATGAAGAAAATCAAACCGAAGTAAAGATCGCAAAAGCTGAGTCTGCGGAGGTTACGGAAAACGAAAATAAGATTTTCCGCAAGTACAAAATCAAGGATATAGTGTTCCTTGCAATTATCACGGCTTGTACATTGGTTACGGGCGCGATAATGCCTCTGCTTGTTAATGTGCCGCTTTTCGGTATAATTCAGTTGGGGTTGGGATTGCAATTTTCGCTGTTTCCGGCAATAGGAATGATGAAGGTGAGAAAGCCGTTTGCGCTTTTGCTGCAGTCGATATTCATTTCTATTTTCCTTGTATTTATGTTTCCGCCTATGGTGCTTATTATAGTCTGCGCAATAGTTGCTGAAGCGCTTACTCTATTAATTTTCCGCGGTTACAAAAACGATTGGGCGTGTGTGTTTGCGGGAACGCTTTATATGCCTATGACCATTCCGCTTTTGTATATGTACTATAACGTATTCTATACGGTATCAGGCGAAGAAAAAGCCGCCGTTTCTATGTTTATCGGTAGCGGAAACGTAGGGGTTATTATAGGTATTACGATAGCAGTTATAGCGGTATGTTTTGTTGGTTCGCTAATCGGTATGATAATTGCGCGCGAGCTTAAAAAGGCTGGTAAATTAAAATAATGTTTTTCTTCCGTTACAAAAGCAATTTATATCCGCTTATTGCGATAGCGTCGGCGCTGTTAATACTTGTATTCGGTCTTGTTATGGCGCGTACGGTTTTTTGTTCGTACTTTTTGCTCGGCGCTTTTGTATGGATGTTCTTATTCGGTTGCTGGAAGCAGTGCTTAAAAGCTTTGCCGCTGTTTATAGTTTTCGGCGGTATTTTTACGACTATCGCATACTTTGCTTCCGACAGGAATTTCGACGCCGCGCTTGCCATGGCAAACCGTTTCGGTTCGGTGTTTTTGGCAATCGTTCCGGGAATGAGCGTTCAGGCAGTTGCAATGACGCGCAACCTTTCGCAACTGCATACTCCGCGTGCGATAACGCTGGGTATGCTTATTACAATGTCGTTTGTGCCCGTTTTGCACGGTGAAATAAAGCGCGTGCGCGAAGCTATGAAAACCAGGGGTGCAGGCAGTATATTAAACCCAAAAATTTTTTACCGTGCGTTTTTAATTCCGCTCGTCGCTCGGCTTGTTGATATATCCGATACGCTTAGCGTTTCTATCGAAACGCGCGGATTTACGCTCGGAAAGTCGAAATATACTGTATATAAAAAGGAAGTTATCAATATTTTTGATATTCTGTATTTTTCGGGTCTTGTTGCAGGGGTGGTGTTGGTATGTGTACTGTAAAAGCAATTGAATTAAAGGGCGTTAGTTTTACATACGAAGAGAATGGCGGGCAGGTTTTGAAAGACGTAGATTTTGCCGTGGAGTATGGCGAAGTCGCGCTGTTGTCGGGACTTTCGGGCGAGGGAAAATCTACGTTGCTTTTTATTATATCGGGAATTATTCCCAATATAATTTCGGGTAAAATCACGGGCGAGGTTTTTATCGACGGTAAATCAATTGCAGGGCAAAAATTGTCCCAGACCTGCCGTAAGGTAGGAGTTGTGTTACAGAACGCCGACAGTCAGATTATTCACAAAATCGTGGAGGACGAAATTGCTTTCGGTTGCGAAAACTTTGCTATTCCGTCAAATAGAATAGGTGCGCAGATAGACAGAGTTTGCACTTTGATGGGGCTGGATAAAACTGCAAAAACGCGCACTCTCAGCGGCGGTCAGAAGCAAAGGCTTATCACAGCTTCAACTCTGGCAACGGGACAAAAAATTCTTATATTGGATGAACCGCTTGCAAATCTCGACACGAGCGGCGCCGAGGAGTTAATGAATACTCTTCGCGCGCTTGCGGGCGCAGGTTATGCCGTTCTTGTAGTCGAACACAGACTGGACATGGTGTTGCCGTTTGTGGATACGGTTTGGAATATCCGCGCGGGCGTTGTTACAAAAGTTGAAAACAAGCAGGAATATCTGCTTTCGCAGACGGTAACTATACAGGACAATTCTTTATACCACGAAAAGGGAAACGTTCTTTTTTCTGTCAATCACATAGCTTTTTCTGTCAAAAAGAAAGAGGTGTTAAAAGACGTTGACTTTGAAATATATTGCGGTGAACGCTTGCTGTTGCTTGGCGAAAACGGCTCCGGTAAAACTACCCTTTTAAGACTTTTGGCAAGACTTAATAAGCCGACTAAGGGCGCTATAATTCAGACGATTAGTCCGAAATTCGGTAAGCGTTACCACGGCAGAAAATGGTTTAAAAGCGTCGGCATAGTTTATCAAAATCCCAACTATCAGTTGTTTATGCCCACAGTGGAAAAGGAAATATCTTTTAATGCGGTAAGCAAGGAATACGCCGACGAAATGATTAAGCTTTTCGGGTTGGAGCATTTAAGAAAACGCCACCCGCAATCTTTGTCGGAGGGACAGAAGCGCAGGGTTTCGATAGCGGCGGTTTCCGCTGGCAATCCCAAAGTTTTACTGTTGGACGAACCGACGGTAGGACAGGATTATAACGGCTTGTGCGACCTTATAAAAATTTTAGACGAGTTGCACGATAAGAGCGGCAACACTATGATTACCGTAACCCACGATATGCGCTGTGCCGAGGCGCTTTGCGACAGGGCGGTTTTGATTGAGGACGGCAAGGTGCAGGAGCAGGGCGGCAAGGAGCTAGCTCACAGATATTTCTTTCACGAATAATTTCTGATTTGAAAACTGCGATGAAAATTAATTCTAACTTGAGTAACATATTAAAACGGAGAGGCAAACGCTTCTCCGTTTTTCCATTAAATGGTTTGACTTTACACCGCTTTTAAGCTAAAATAAAAACAGGTTGATTTTTAGGGATATAATAAAGGATTCTTTTTTTAATTATAAAAAAAAGTTCCGATAAAATCGGAACTCAAAGTGGCAGGGGAGACACGATTCGAACATGCAACCGACGGTTTTGGAGACCGCGACTCTACCGTTGAGCTACTCCCCTAAAAGAACGAATTAATTATATAATAAGCGTTGTTGTTAGTCAACTGTTTTCGGAGATTATTTATGAAAAAACACTTTAAATTAGGCGTAATTGGTTGCGGTTTCGAGGCGCATTCTATATTGCGCGGATTGGTTTTGTCTGATTTTTTAAGCGAAAAAAAGATTATCGTCAGCGACGTATCGGAAGAAAAGCTTGAAGAATTAGACTATCTTGGAGTCAGAACGACAACCGACAACGCCTACGTTGTGGAAAATTGTGAGTTTTTGCTTTTGGCGGTCAATTCCGCAAATTTCGAAAAATCTGTCCAAAGCTTTGGTAAAGCCGTGCCTGAAAAGGTTATTTCCGTTATGCCCGGCGTAAAGAAAAACACTGTTAAAAATGCATTCGGGCTGCACGCCGTAAAGGTTGCGCGCGGCGTAATCAATTTGCCCTGTTATATCGGTAGCGGTGCAATCGGATTGGATATGACCGATTTTAAGTCGCTTGACGATATTGAGTTTATAAGCAAACTGTTTGACAATATCGGAACGATCGTCTGTGTAGACGAAAGTAAATTGGACGCAGTGTCGGCTTTGAGCGGCTGTGGACCTGCATACGCTTTTACTTTTATCGATAGCTTGATAGACGCAGGCGTAAAACAGGGGCTTCCCAAAAACGAAGCTAAAATTTTGGCTGTTCAAACGGTTTTGGGGTCGGCGGAAATGGTTCAGCGTGAAGAGCAATCCTTAGCCGAATTGCTTATGCAGTCCTGCGGTAAGGGCAGTGCCGCAATCGAGGGGATCAAAACGTTTGAAGAGAACAATTTCCGAGGAATAGTGGGCGACGCAGTGGGTGCTTGCGTTAAACGGTTAAAGGAAAACACTGATAAATGAAGAGAGTTACGCTGTATACCGACGGCGCGTGTTCGGGAAATCCGGGCATCGGTGGCTGGGGCGCGGTTCTGATATATAACGGACACGAAAAGCGTATTTCGGGCGCGGAGGATAATACCACTAACAACCGAATGGAAGTTACCGCCGTAATCGAGGGCTTAAAAATGCTGAAATACGATTGCGAGGTAGACGTTTACAGCGATTCTGCTTATACTGTTAATGCGTTTTCACGCGGCTGGATTTACGACTGGCACAGTTCGAATTGGAAAAAATCGGACAATAAACCCGTGCAGAACGTTGATTTATGGAAAATTTTATACGGTTTATCGCAAAATCATACTCTGCATTTTATAAAAGTCAAGGGACATGCGGACAACGTATATAACAATATCTGCGACAAGCTTGCGACGGACGCAATAAAAAAATTTAAAACTTCATTATAAAAAAGCTCGTTTTACAATATAATATATGTAAAGAGCTGCAAAGTCTTTTTTAGGCGCATAATGAAAGTTAAAGAAGTATTAAAACATATTTTAAATATTATGGCGGCAGTGCTTTTCAGTGCGACCGCCTTTATTTTTACTGCATTCGGTTTGTCTTACAAAAGCCTGCCGTTTATCAGCGAACACTTTACGTTACTTTTGTCAATTGCGCTTGGAGTGGTGTTCGTTCTCGGTATATTGTATATAATTCTTTATCTGTTTAAACAACAGGCGCTTTACAGACTGATTTTCTGCGCGTTGATATTTTTGGATATTTGCGCGGCGGTATTTTTTGCAATCTGTGCAACGGGACTGATAAGTAAAATAAACAGTATCCAGTCTTTACGTGATTATATTGCTGACTTCGGCAGTTGGGCGGTGGTTCTGTATATACTTTTTTGCTTTTTGCAGGTCATTATTTTGCCCGTTCCCGGGTCGATTGCCGTGGCGGCAGGCGTTGCGCTGTTCGGTCCGCTAAAATGTACTCTTTTCAGCTTTATAGGAATAGTACTCGGGTCAATAGTTGCATTTGCGATAGGCAGGGTGATCGGATATAAGGCAGTGAAGTGGATAGTCGGTGAAGATACCCTTAAAAAGTGGCTGAATAAATTAAAGGGCAAGGACTATCTGATTTTATCGATAATGTTTTTGTTGCCGATGTTTCCTGACGACGTTCTGTGCTTCGTTGCGGGATTATCTTCAATGTCCTGGCCGTTTTTCCTGGTAATGATTGTACTGACCCGCGCAATATCGGTAGTAACTACTGCATATTCGATTGATTTGATACCGTTCAATACATGGTGGGGTATTTTGATTTGGCTTTTAATAGCGGCGGTAATAATAGCCGCCTTCTGGCTGGTATGCAAGTACTCGGACAGAATAGATAAATTCATTAAAAATAAACTAAAATTAAAAAGATGACATAAGTCATCTTTTAATTTTTTGTCCGCAAACAGTTGGCAAATTAAAAATATTTTGATAGAATATATGTGTAGGAATTTGGCATTTAAGGAGTATTGTATGGATAAAATACGCTTATTGCAGATGCGTAAGAAAAAAATTCTGGACGCAGGAAAAGATATCCGAAAAGATATAAATGCGCTTATCGACGATGACAGCTTCGTTGAGCTTTCAGCTTTCAGTTTTTCCAAAAACGAATTTTACGGCGATGATGCCGAAGGCGAGGGAGTGATTACGGGTTTTGCAACCGTAAACGATTATCCTTTTTATATCGTTGCGCAAAACAGCGCGGTTCTTTCTGGCGGTGTAAGCAAAGCAAATTGCGGAAAGATTGCAAAGTGTTTAAATCAGGCGGAAAAAACTTCTACGCCCGTGATTTATTTTCTTTCGTCGCTCGGAGTACAGATAGGCGAAGGAGTAAACGTTTTAGAGGGGCTCGCTACGTTAATTCTTAAAGCGTCCCAGCTCAAGGGCACGGTACCCCAATATTTAATAGTAGACGGCGAAGTGTACGGTCAGATTGCCGTGCTTGCCGGTCTTTGCGATTTTACGTTTTTTATCGATAAAAAGAGCGCTCTCGCGGCAAACAGCCCTCTTGTTATATCAGCAAAAAGCGGTAAAAACGTTGATAAATACCAAATCGGCGGAGCTAACGGCTTGAACAATACCAATTTGGTTTCTTTTACTGTAAAGAACTTATCCGACGTTAAAGAAAAAATCGTTAAAATCAACGGACTTCTTTCGTCTGCCGTAATAGACAGCAACGAGCTTAACAAAAGCATTACCGCCCTCGATAAAAAGTGCGATTATGAAAGTCTGTTGGCGGTTTTTGATAAAGGCAGTTATTTGGAAATCGGCTCAACCTGCGCGCCTGAAGTCAGATGTCTTTTGGGCAGGATAGGCGGAATTTCTGTTGCGGCGGCAATTTTCGACGGCGAAGGCGGAGTGATGTTAAACGCAGTCAACGTAAGAAAACTCAAAGACTTTGCCGAATTTGCTTGTTGTTACAGCTTGCCCTACGTTACTTTTGTTAATACGTTGGGTGTTGAAGCGAATGTTGAAACGAACAACAGTCTGGTGCTTAAAGAAATTGGCGAATACGTTTCTATTCTAGACTGTATCGACGCGGCGAAAATTTCAATCGTGTACGGAAAGGCAATAGGTTTGGGTTATACCGTATTTGCGGCAAAGAGCATGGGTTACGACTATTCATACGCTTTTGCAAATGCTAAAATTGCGCTTTTCGATGACGTTCAGGGCGCAGAGATAGAATTTTCCGAAGAAAAGAAGCTTGACAGGCAAAAGCTTGCCGAACGCTATGCGGACGAAAGTTCCGACCCCGTAAACGCGGCAAACGGCGGTTATATCGACAATATTATACAGCCTTCGTTTGTTAAACAATATCTGGTAGCGTCTTTGCAGATGCTTTTAAAGTGAGGCAACAATGATAAACGCTTTGTTAGATATAATTCCTAACGCCGACGGAAATTTTTATTTCAGCAATAAAGCGGAATCTCTCGTTTATGCGCTGATAGGTTTCTGTGTCGTGCTGTTGGGAATTGTAATCATAATTTTTATAATCTGGCTTTTGGGATTGATCCTGAGAAAGACCGACAACCTCGCGTTTTTAACTAAAAGAAGGAAAAAGCCTAAAAAGAAGATTGAAGAAACCGTTCGGGAAACGGTTACCGAAGACGGCTTGACCGACGAAGTAAGGGTAGCTATAATTGCGGCTATAATGGCTTATTACAGCGAAGAAAAACCCGAATGTGAGTTTAAGGTCAGAAGAATAAAAAGGTTATAAGGAGAGTAATTAAATATGCGTAATTTTATTGTAACGATTGACGGAAAAAGCTATTCAGTCGGCGTTGACGAAGTTGAAAACGGCGCAAGCGTAGAAAGTATTGTGCCTGTGCAGGCGGCTGTACCTGTCGCGCCCAAAGCGCAAAAAATTTCGGCTGAGGGTGAAAAGGTTTTATCGCCTTTCCCCGGACTGATCAAAAATCTGTTGGTTGCAGACGGAAGCGCCGTTAAAAAGGATCAGCCTATTATGGTGCTCGAAGCAATGAAAATGGATAACGAAATTACCGCTCCCTGCGACGGAAAAGTAACCTTTGGCGTAGCTAAGGGAGCAAACGTGGAAACCAACGCGGTGCTTGCAGTTATAAGCTGATTTCGGAGGCAGTATGCAACAAAGTTTACTTATAAACTTTGGCGAGATTTTCGGCAACCTGTACGAATCGATGGGATTTGCACAGGGGGATTGGCAGAATTATGTAATGTTGCTTATTTCGTTTGTGCTGATGTTTCTTGCCATAGTAAAGAAATTCGAACCTATGCTGCTTTTACCAATAGCGTTCGGTATGTTTCTTATAAATATCCCCGGTGCGGAAAGCGTGCTTTGGGGTGAATACGGTCTGGACGAAGCAGGCAATAAGTTGTCGGGCTACGAGGACGTTACGTCAAAGTCGCGCGGACTTTTATGGTATTTGTACTTCGGAGTAGATAAAGTAATATATCCGCCTTTGATATTCCTCGGAATAGGCGCAATGACCGACTTTGGACCGCTTATTGCAAATCCTAAGAGTATGTTAATAGGCGCAGGCGCTCAATTGGGCGTATTTGTTGCGTTTATACTTGCGATATTACTTGGATTTTCAGTTGCCGCCGCAGCGTCAATTGCAATTATCGGCGGAGCTGACGGACCTACGGCAATAATGACAACGTCGATTTTGTCGGAGAAATATATTCCTACAATAGCCATTGCGGCGTATTCGTATATGGCGCTTATACCGATAATACAAAAACCGCTGATGCGCGCGCTTACAACTAAAAAAGAGAAAATGATTAGAATGAAGCCGCTCCGTCAGGTAAGCAAGCTTGAAAAGATTTTATTCCCTTTGATAGTTACCTTGGTTGTCGGAATAATTCTTCCGCAGTCGATCGCGCTTTTGGGTATGCTTATGCTCGGTAATTTGTTTAAAGAGTCGGGAGTTGTCGACAGACTTTCGACCCAGGCGCAAAACGGACTTATGAACACGATAACTATCTTCCTCGGAATCGCCGTCGGAAGTAAAGCAAAGGGCGAAATTTTCCTTTCATTGGACACCTTGAAAATTATTGCTTTGGGCTTGTTTGCGTTTGTAATCGGAACGATTGGCGGCTTGCTTGTCGCTAAATTAATGTGCAAGATTACTAAGGGACAAATAAATCCTTTGATAGGCTCGGCAGGCGTTTCCGCCGTTCCTATGGCGGCGCGAATATCCGAGGATGTCGGCAGAGAATACGACCCTCAGAACCATTTGCTTATGCACGCAATGGGACCCAACGTCGCGGGCGTAATTGGTTCGGCAATTGCCGCGGGAATACTGATAGCTTGCTTTAACGGGTATGTCGACGGCACGGCAACAACCGAATCGGTTGTAACGGCGATAAATTCCGTAATGGGTTAATAGGAGCATATATGGAAAATAAAAAATTGTTGATTACCGATACAATTCTCCGTGATGCGCACCAGTCGCATGCGGCAACGCGAATGAGATTTGACGAAATGGAGCCCGTATTGCCGTTGCTCGACGAGATTGGGTACTATTCGCTCGAAGCTTGGGGCGGCGCGACGTTTGATTCCTGTTTGAGGTTTTTGAACGAGGACCCCTGGGACAGATTAAGAAATCTTAAAAAATATCTTAAAAAGACCCCTATACAAATGTTGTTGCGCGGTCAAAATCTTTTGGGATACAGACATTACGCCGACGACGTTGTCGATAGCTTTATCGATAAGTCTATAGAAAACGGCGTTGGGATAATAAGGGTTTTCGACGCTCTGAATGATCCCAGAAATCTTGAAACCTCTATAAAAGCTATAAACAAATACGGCAAAGGCAAATGCGTGTGCGAAGCGGCTATTTCTTATACGACAAGCCCCGTACATACGACAGAGTACTTTGTAAATCTTGCAAAACAGCTTGAGGGTATGGGCGCAGACAATATCTGTATTAAAGATATGGCAAATTTATTGTTGCCTTTCACCGCTTATGACGTTGTTTCAAAATTGAAAAAGGCTTTAAAGCCCGAAACAAAGGTACATCTTCATACGCATAATACTTCGGGCACGGGCGATATGATTAACCTGATGGCAATTCAAGCTGGAGTAGATATAGTCGACTGTGCGCTTTCACCGCTCGGAAACGGAACCTCAAACCCTGCAACCGAACCGCTTGTGGCAACGTTAAAGGGGACGCCTTACGATACGGGCATAGAAATAGAAAAGCTTTTGCCTTTGGTAAATCATTTCAATAAAGTTGCCGCACGTCTTGAAAAAGACGGACATCTCAACCCCAAGGTAAGAAAAATCGATATAAATACTCTGTTATATCAGGTTCCCGGCGGTATGCTTTCGAACCTTATGAGTCAGCTTAAACAGGCGGGACAGGAAGAAAAGCTTTTGGAATGTCTTGCGGAAGTGCCCGAAGTGAGAAAGGACTGCGGATATCCCCCGTTGGTAACACCTTCAAGTCAGATTGTCGGAACACAAGCTGTTTGGAATGTGTTGCTTGGCAGATACAAGACTATAACTGCCCAGTATAAGGATCTTATACTCGGAAAATACGGCGCATTGCCCGGTGAAAAGAGCAAAAAGGTCGTTGATATGTGCACAAAGGGCGGCGAAGAGATAATTACTTGTAGACCTGCCGACCTGCTTGAAAGTGAAATGCAGTCTTTGACAGAAAAGGTTAAGTCAGAGGGCTTTTACGAAAAGCAGGAAGACGTATTGTCTTATGCGTTGTTCCCCGAAGTTTCCACAAATTACTTTAAATGGCGCAAAGCGCAAAAAACAGGAGTGGATAAGGATATGGCGGAAAATCCCGATAAGGTTTATCCCGTATAAAAAGTATATTGCGGCATGAACGGTTTGTTCGTGCCGTAAGGTTTTGTTATGAGTAAAATTGCAGTAATCGGCGGCGGTGCCGCCGGGCTTGTCGCGGCTTATGCGGCGGCGGCAAACGGAAACGACGTAACCTTATTTGAGAAGAATGAGAAGTGCGGCAAAAAAATTTATATTACGGGTAAAGGCAGATGTAACGTAACCCACGATTGTACGCCTGCGGAATTTTTGAATAACGTCGTAAATAATTCTAAGTTTATGACGAGCAGTATCTATGCTTTTTCCCCCGAAGATACAATGCGGTTTTTCGAAGTGGGTGGTTTGAGGTTAAAAACAGAGCGCGGAGCAAGGGTATTTCCTTTGTCCGATAAGGCAAGCGATGTAACCAAATGTCTTGAAAATTACTGTAAAAGCGTTGGAGTTGTTTTTAAATTCAATGAACAAGTCGAAAAAATTAATAATTTAAATAGTACTATGTTTGACATAATAACGTCAAAACAGTGCTATTCTTTTGATAAGGTCATAGTTTGTACCGGCGGAATAAGTTATCCGTCAACAGGTTCTACCGGCGACGGATATAAATTTGCGCGGGAGTTCGGACATAGCTTAGTGCCAGTAAAGCAGGGGCTTTGCGGCATCAATTTAAAGGGGGATTACTATAAGCAATTACAGGGTCTTTCTTTAAAAAACATAAATTTGACTGTATACTACGGAAACAAAAAGCTTAAAGAGCTGTTCGGTGAATTGCTGTTTACCCATTTCGGAGTATCGGGGCCCACGGTTTTATCTGCGTCAAGTCTTATAAATAGACTGGATTTGCAAAACGTACGGCTTTCAATTGACTTTAAACCTGCGCTTTCGGATGAACAACTGGACAAGCGGTTGTTGCGTGATTTTGAGGAGTATAAAAATAAAAGCATTTTAAATTGTTTAAAAGAGTTATTACCTGCCGCTTTAATTCCCGTTATGCTTGAAAGGTGCGGTATTTTGCAGGAGAAAAAAGTCAATTTGATAACCAAAAACGAAAGACAGCTTTTATTGACAAACGTTAAAAACTTTGATATGCTTGTTTCGTCGTTGCGTGGCTTCGAAGAGGCAATAATTACCGCGGGCGGCGTAGACGTAAAAGAAATCAACCCTAAAACTATGGAAAGTAAGCTTGTTAAAGGGCTTTACTTTTGTGGCGAAGTACTTGATATAGACGCTTTTACAGGCGGTTTTAACCTGCAAATTGCATTTTCTACTGGATTTGCGGCAGGCAACAATATAAAGGAATAAAAAAATGAAAGCTATACGCGGAGCAACTACGGTAGAAAAGGATCGCGCCGAAAATATTAAAGAGAGCGTAAAAGATCTTCTTTTAACCATAAAAAATGAAAATGGATTAACAGAAGAGGACGTTATTTGTATAATGTTTTCGAATACGTCCGATATACGTTCGTTTTATCCCGCAAAGGCGGCGCGTGAGGTCGGGTTTTTCAATTGTGCGCTTTATTCGTCTTTGGAACCGGATATTTGCGGAAGTTTAAAAAAATGTATCAGAGTTATGGTTCTTGCCGAAACGGACAATCCGCCTAAGCACGTATACTTAAACGGAGCGGTTAATTTGCGTAAAGATTTGTCAAAAATACTCAATATAGCCATCGATGGTCCTGCAGGTAGCGGAAAAAGCACTATTTCGAAGATAATAGCCCAAAAATTAGATATGCTTTATCTCGATACGGGTGCAATGTATAGGGCTGTGGCTTTGGCTTGCGTTCGCGGCAACGTGGATTATAACAACAGCTCGGCTGTAAAAAAACAGTTGGACGCAATAAATGTTTCGGTAAAATATGAGAACGGTACGCAGAAAACTCTTTTAAACGGGGAGGACGTTTCCGATAAAATCCGCACTCCGGATATTTCTATGCTGGCTTCAACAGTTTCCGCGCATGAGTGCGTAAGGTTAAGTATGGTTAA
Source organism: Clostridia bacterium (assembly GCA_029063275.1). GTDB lineage: Bacteria > Bacillota > Clostridia > Christensenellales > Borkfalkiaceae > Coproplasma. The sequence goes on along the minus strand of JAIDOO010000333.1, from coordinate 1,767 downwards.
TTTGCAACGCGAAATTGCGGCGAATAATTCCTGTGTGCTTGACGGGCGGGATATCGGCTCAAACGTTTTGCCTGACGCGGAATTTAAATTCTTCCTTACGGCATCTGCGGAGGTTCGCGCCGAGCGCAGAAAGAAAGAAAACGACGCGAAAGGCATAAATCAATCGATTTGTGAAGTACTATGTGAGATAAAACAGCGTGATGAGCAGGATAAAACACGAAAAATCGCGCCATTGGTTAAGGCGGCTGATGCGATCGAAATAGATACAAGCAATATGGCGATAGACGAAGTTGCATCTTTTATATTAGCAAAAATACAGGAAAAGATTTGATATGGCTAAAACTGAAAAGAAGAAGCTTACTAAATTCGAAAAATGGTTCAGGTTCATGCACAGGTTTGTATACGTTGTTTACAGACCGTTTTATCCTTATAAGATCCATCTGCCCGAACGACCTTATGAGGACAGACCGTATATAATAATAGGCAATCATCTGAGCTTGTTTGATCCTGTGTTGGCGGCTATGGCAACAAAAAAGCCTATGCATTTTATGGCCAAAAAAGAGCTGTTTGAAAAAGGGCTCATGAAAAAGTTTGTCAACAAATGCGAGTGTATCCCCGTTTACCGCGACGGAAGCGATATGAATGGCGTTTTAAAGGCTATGAAGTACCTTAAAAACGGTGAATCGATAGGAATTTTTCCTGAAGGCAAACGGAACAGGACCAATGAAAAGTTATTACCTTTTAAAAGCGGCGCTACCGCGCTTGCAATAAAGACTAAAACACCCATAATTCCCTTTGCTCAGGTAAAAAAGATAAAATTCTGGCGAACGGCGCACGCGCTTTACGGCGATCCGATTGAATTTACAGAATATTACGGCAAAAAGCTTACCGAAGAGGATATAAAGGTGTGCGACGAAATTTTGCGTCAGAAAATATTGGAGCTTTATGAACAGCTTTCGGAAATGCTTTCAAAAAAGAAGAAAAAGCGCGGTTAAAATTTTATGAGAATATCCGTTGCTGAAAACAGCGGTTTTTGCAAGGGCGTGGAGTTTGCGGTAAACACAGCGCTCGGAGTGAAGGACGAAAATACCTGGGTATTGGGCGAGATTATCCACAACGCCGACGTTGTAAAAGCTATCAGCGACAACGGACTTAAAGTTGCCGATACGCTTGACGAAATTCCGTGCGGAAGTACGGTTATTTTTCGATCGCACGGGGTGCCGAAATCGTTCTATAAGGAATGTGCAGAAAGAAACATTAAGATTATCGACTGCACTTGCGGTTTTGTCAGGCGTACGCAAACCATAGTGGAAGAGCAGAGCTTACTGGGAAAGTATATAATTATAGTCGGCGAGCCCGAACACCCCGAAGTTGTCGGACTTCTCGGTTGGTGCGGCGAAGCGCTCGTTTTGAACGACGCGGACAAAATTCCTGAAGAAATTGCCCAAAAAAGCCTTTGCGTAGTCTGTCAGACCACCTTTTCCGCTGAAAAATTTGAAAAAATTGTTAAAAATATTAAAAAAGTGTGTAAAAAAACAGTTGCTGTTTTCAAGACGATTTGTTATACTACTATAGAACGGCAACTTGAAACGGAAAAACTTGCTAAACAGTGCGAAGCAATGCTTGTAATAGGCGGGCTGAACAGCAGCAACACCAATAAGCTTTACGAGCTGGCCAAAGCACATTGCGGCAACGTTTTCAGGCTTTCGAACGCCGACGACTTAGATTATTCTAAAATAAAAAATTTTAAAAGTGTAGGTATTGTTT
>JAIDOO010000332.1 GCA_029063275.1 Clostridia bacterium | reverse complement strand
AGCGGGGACAGCGTAGGGACATATAAAACAGTAGTAGCATTAAAATCCACGGACCCGACGTTCCAGTTTGAAGTAAACGGCGTAATGCAGTCGACAATAGACGTGGAATTGAACTGGGAGATAGAAAAGGGCACGTTTGATTTGTCCGGCGTTAAGTGGGAGTACAACCTGGACGGCAGTTCAGCCTGGACGGAGTATGACCCTGCCAATCCCCCGCAGTACAACGACGGCAACTACATAACGGTACGGGTAAAGTCCTCAACGTTGCCTTTGGGTCTGACATTGGACAGTACATATATCGGTATGGAAAAAGCGAACGTAAGCCCGTACACAGCGACGGTATCCGTATCGGACTTCGCGTATAATTCAGCGAACTTCAACGCTCCCGACGTAAGCTCATTGACGTTGAATTGGGAGATAGCAAAGAAGAATCTGTACACGCGCTTTAAGAACGTGTCCGAGCAGTATACAAATGCAAACTATTCAGGCACGTTTATCTTAAAACAGCTTGACGTACCCGCAGGACTGGAAAGCTACGTCAGATACGAGTATTACGACATGTCAACAGGCTTGCCGGTAACGCTGTCGGAAATAAAAGCGTCGGTAGACCTAACTAACGAAAAGACGTACAAGGTAGTAGCGACAATAGACCCTGCGTATTCGTCAAACTATACGGTAGACGACAACGGCTCGTCGCCTAGCGACACGTTCACAACGGGCAGCCAGAACGAGCTTGCAAAAGCGACCGTGGACGGCAACGACGGCAAGACGGTTATAAGCGTAGTGTACGACGGAAACACGCATTACGACAGTTCGGTGATATCGGTAAAGAGCGACAGCGGAATAGTCATAACGGACTACACTGTAGTGTACTACAAGGGCAAGAGCCCGATAGCAGGCAACGAGCTGATGTCAGGCGACCTGCCCAAAGACGCAGGCGAGTATTGCATACAGATAGTACTCGGCAGTGTAGCGGAAAGACGATATATACTTGAAAGAGATACGTTTGAGATCAAGATCGAGGCAAAGGGCATAGCGGTACCCGAACTCGGCGAAATAACGTTCAACGGCAAGGAGCTGAAGTTCGAGGATTATCTCGGCGGTACGTGGAACGACTATAAGAGTATAATAAAGTTGGACGGCAAGCTGTCCGACAGGAACGTGGGTGCAAGCAGTTACGTAACAACGCTTACTTTGACAGACAGCAACTATAAGTGGATATACCCTGCGGCGGCAACGCCGGTAAAGGCAACAGTAAGATACGCGCTTACGTCAGACGGGGTAACGGTAACCGGCGACGAAACTGTAGCGACCTATAACTGGAACATAACGCCGCTGATAATAGATACAACAAACCTCTGGAACAAGAGCGCAAGCGGCGCAACGCTGAACCTGCCGCAGACGGTCAAAGACATAATCGCGGGCGGTACGCTCGAGGTGGGCTATCGATATTACGACGGCGACGGCACGTTGTTGGACGATGTAGAATTAAAAGGCGGCAGGTCGTTCAAGGTCGAGGCGGTGTTCACCGGCGACGACGCGGACAGGAACGTGCAGTTCAAGACGAGCGACGCGGAGTACGGCGCAGTATCCAAGAGCATAGACTACACCGTACCGCAGAGCGGCGCGGCGGCGTTCATGAACTCTGTCAAGGAGTTTATGGGCAAAACCTGGCTCGGGCTACCTGTATGGGCGTGGTTCCTTATAGGTCTTGCGCTGTTGATACTGTTAATTATAATAATAGTGGTCGCTTGTAAGCGCAGGAAAAGCAAAGAAGAACGCGAAGAAATCAAGGCTAGGAAAGAAGAGGAA
>JAIDOO010000331.1 GCA_029063275.1 Clostridia bacterium | reverse complement strand
TCTTTATATTCAGCTCGTCCAAAACGATTGCCCGCTCCTCGGGAGAGAGGTCTATGTTTCTTGTAGATACGACAATCATTTTTGCAAGGGGCTGACGGTTTTTTAAGTTGCCGGCATTCCTTGCCGCCCTGCCTAATACAACTATGTCCAGAACCTCTTCCATTCCCTCTTCCAAAGTCTTGTCGATATACTTTTTGTCCGCTTCGGGGAAAGAACAAAGGTGAACGGATTTGGGCTCATTTGCAAAAAACGCGGGAACTAAATTCCGGTAAATCATTTCCGCCATAAAGGGCGTGTACGGTGCGGTAAGCTTTGAAAGCGTTACAAGAACTGTATACAGCGTCGTATACGCCGCCGCCTTGTCGTCGGTCATATCCTTGCCCCAGTACCTGTCGCGGCCGCGGCGCACATACCAGTTTGAAAGAACGTCCGCAAAGTCCTGCAAGGCGCGCGCGCTTTCAAAAATTTCGTAATTTTTAAGGCTTGCGTCCACAAAATTAACAAGCGAGTTCAGCTTGGACAAAATCCACTTATCCATAACCGTCAGCTTGCACTTTTTAAGCGAGTATTCAGACGGGTCGTACTTGTCGATTTCCGCGTACAGCGTGAAGAACGCGTATGTGTTCCAAAGCGTGCCCATAAATTTACGCTGGGCTTCGGAAACCGTTTCTTCCGCAAAGCGCGAAGGAAGCCACGGCGCCGACGAGGTGTAAAAATACCACCTTACCGCGTCCGCGCCCTGCTTATCCAGAACGCTCCACGGGTCTACGACGTTGCCCTTATGCTTGGACATTTTTATTCCGTTTTTATCGTTGACGTGCCCTAAAACAATACAGTTTTTAAAGGGCGCTTTTTTGAAAAGTATGGTATTTATTACAAGCAGAGTGTAAAACCAGCCGCGTGTCTGGTCAACCGCTTCGGAAATAAAGTCCGCAGGGAAAGTAGCTTCGAACACTTCCTTGTTTTCAAACGGATAGTGATACTGCGCAAAAGGCATCGAACCCGAGTCGAACCAACAGTCAATAACTTCGGGTGTGCGCGACATTTTGCCGCCGCATTCAGGGCACTTGCAGGTGAGCTTATCCAGATAAGGGCGGTGCAGTTCGATTTCGCCTGAAACACCGCATTTTTGTTTGAGTTCGGCTTTGCTTCCGATAACCTCTATTGCGCCGCAGTCGGGGCACACCCAGACGGGCAGGGGAGTTCCCCAGTACCTGTCGCGCGAAAGTCCCCAGTCGATTACGTTTTCGAGGAAGTTGCCCATTCTGCCCTCTTTGATTGTGTCGGGCATCCAGTTTATCGAGCGGTTGGCTTTTATAATATCACTCTTGACTTTGGTAACTTCGATAAACCAGCTCGATTTAGCGTAGTACAAAAGGGGCGTGTCGCACCGCCAGCAGTGGGGATAATCGTGCTCGAATGGAATAACCTTGAACAGCAGTCCCTCTTTTTCAAGCCGGTCTAAAATGGTCTTGTCCGCTTTTTTGGCGAATACGCCATTTAAGCTTTCAAAACGCTCGTCAAAGCAACCCCTCTCGTCGACGAGCTGTACGACGGGCAAGCCGTAGCGCTTGCCGACCTTGTAGTCGTCCTCGCCGAAAGCGGGCGCGATATGAACGACGCCGGTGCCGTCGCCCATAGTAACGTAGCCGTCGCAGACAACGTAGTGCGCTTTTTTAGCCGCGTTTGCGGGGGATATGCGGATAATTTCTTTTGCGGTTTCACCGAACAACGGCTCGTATTCGAGCCCTTCCCACTCTTTGCCCGGCTTTTTGTCCAGTACCTTGTACTCTTCGAAGAATTTTGAAACCAGCGCTTCGGCTAAAATATAATTTACGCCGTCGGAAAGAATTTCGACGTACGGCTCGTCCGGGTTCATACAGAGAGCGACGTTCGAAGGAAGTGTCCAGGGCGTGGTCGTCCACGCGAGGATAAAGCGGTTTTTACTTCCCTTTACCTTAAAGCGGGCAACGGCGGAATTTTCCTTGACGAGCTTATAGCCCTGCGCAACTTCGTGCGAGGAAAGCGCCGTTCCGCATCTGGGGCAATAGGGCACGATTTTATGCCCCTTATACAAAAGCCCTTTTTCGTGCATTTGCTTCAACGCCCACCACTCGGACTCGATATAATTGTCGTCGTAGGTTACGTAAGGATTTTCCATATCCACCCAGTAACCGACGCGGTCGGACATCTTTTCCCACTCGCCCTTGTACTTCCAGACCGACTGCTTACACTTTTGGATAAAGGGCTCTATGCCGTAGCCCTCTATCTGCTGTTTGCCGTCCAGTCCCAAAGACTTTTCAACCTCGAGCTCTACGGGGAGTCCGTGGGTATCCCAGCCCGCCTTTCTTAAAACGTGGCTTCCCTTCATAGTCTTGTAACGGGGGATAATATCCTTCATAACGCGGGTTAAAATATGCCCTATATGAGGTTTGCCGTTAGCCGTGGGCGGACCGTCGTAGAATGAAAATTCTTCGCTCCCCTCGTTTTTTTCAATGCTCTTTTCAAAAACTTTGTTCTCTTTCCAGAATTCTATAATTTCTTTTTCGCGTTCGACAAAGTTTAAAGACGTATCTACTTTTCTGTACACTTTTTTACTCTCCTGATAACATTAATTATATAAAAACCGCGCAAAAAAGTAAAGTTTTTTATATATCGTTTTTTCCCTGAATGACGGACGCCGCCCGCACAAATGTGCGGGCGGCGTTTAAAACTGTATTTTATTGAATTTTAACCTATCCCGTGCTTTCCGCAGATTATTCGGCGGGGGTTTCGGGAGTTACTAAATTGTAATACATATTAATGTCTACCTGTTTATCTCCGTCAGTCAAAATCATTGCTATGTGCCAGGTTAAAACTTCGTTACTTTCTTTGGTAATGGTAAAGCCGGTAACGTTATCGCCGTTATAAGTGGTATTCTTGTTGGGTGCGTCGTAAACTACGACGTTCGCACCGTCCTGCTTGTAATTATAGGTTGACTTTATGCCTAACAGGGAAGTATATTCCACGGTTTTGTCTTCCGATGAAAAGCTCATAGTCAAGCCCGTTTCACTAGCCCTGTACTTTGCCAGTTGTGATTCAAGACTTAAAATTTCGGAAGCTGTTAAACCTTCATTGTTATATTCCAGTTTATCGAATTTATAAGTGCAACCGGCAACTTTGGGATAACCGAAATTACAAGCCGCCAAAGCTACGCCCATAACGGCAACACATGCAACAGCCAAAATGATTTTAATGTACTTTTTCATAATTCCTCCTAACAGTCTGTTTATGATATAATTTTAATCTTTATCCTTCCGTTTGTCAATTGTTTCCGAAAAATTGTGCGGTAATTATTTCAACGGAATTTGGGCGGCGGCGTTTATATCGAGGGACGCAAAGTTTTTTGCGCGGTACTGTATAAGCCCCTCGGCGGCAATCATCGCGGCGTTGTCAGTACAGTACTTTTTTTCTGGCAGGATAAGCTTTAAATTTTTCTTCTGACACTCCTCAGAAAGTCTTGCCCTCAGATAACCGTTTGCCGCGACACCTCCGCCTGCGGTTACGGTATCAGCCCTGAGCTTTTTTGCGCACTCCACTGTTTTTTTGACGAGCGGTTCAAGCGCCGCAACCTGAAACGAAGCCGCAACGTCGGCAGGGTTAAACTGTTCGCCGCGCTGGGCGCAGTTGTGGCAGTAGTTCATAACCGAGGTCTTTAAACCGCTGTACGAAAACTGCATTTTTCCGCTGTTTTTAACAAGCGCAGCAGGAAACGGAATATTCGCCGTACCGCCCTCGGCAAGCTTTTGAACGTTGGGACCGCCCGGGTAAGGCAGACCTAAAATCCTTGCCACCTTATCAAACGCTTCGCCTGCGGCGTCGTCGCAGGTTGCGCCCAAAACCTCGAACTCGGTATAGCTTTCAGTATGTAAAATCGCGGTGTGTCCGCCGCTTGCAAGCAGTGTTACATACGGCGGTTTAAGCCCCTCGCCGCAAAGATACGCCGCGGCAAGATGTCCGCGGATATGGTTTACCGCGATAAGAGGCACGTTCAGCGAGTAAGCAAGCGATTTAGCAAACGACAGCCCGACCAAAAGCGCGCCCAGTAGCCCCGCGCCGTAGGTTACCGCAACGGCGTCTAAATCCTTGATTGTTACGCCCGCTTCTTTTACAGCGCGAAGAACAGCATCGTCCACGGCGTCGGTATGTGCGCGCGAGGCAATTTCGGGCACGACTCCGCCGTACTTTGCCTGTTCTTCTGCGGAAGAAATTATTACGCTCGATAAAAGCCTTCCGCCGCGTATGACGGCGGCGGCGGTTTCGTCGCAGCTTGATTCGATGCCCAAAATCAAGGGCTCGGCTTTAAGTTCGAAATTTCCGTACATAAGTTAAAATTAAATTGCCCCGTCTTAAAACGCAGAGTGCGGTACAGACAAGGCGCGTAAGTATTTGTTGGGGGATTACTTTTTTAAAACGCAAAATTGAGAACCATATGCGTTTTTAAATAGTTTTTTTGAGGTAATCGATTATAAACCCCTGTATGTCTCCGTCCATCACCGACTGGACGTTGGTATTTTCGTATCCCGTGCGGTGGTCTTTGACAAGGGTGTACGGGCAGAAAACGTAAGAGCGTATCTGACTGCCCCACTCGATTTTTTTGATTTCGCCTTTGAGCTCGGCGTCGGCGGCTTCCCTTTCCGCTATCTGTCTTTCAATCAGCTTTGCGCGGAGATACCGGAACGCCATTTCCTTGTTCTGAAGCTGGCTTCTCTCGTTCTGGCAGGTAACGACAATGCCTGTGGGGAAGTGGGTTATCCTTATCGCGGTTTCAGTCTTGTTGACCTTCTGACCGCCCGCGCCCGACGAGCGGTAAACGTCTATTCTTATATCCTCGTCGCGGATTTCAACGTCCGCCTCGTCATCGACCTCGGGCATAACTTCCAAGGACGCAAAAGAAGTATGACGGCGCTTGTTGCTGTCAAAGGGGGATATGCGCACAAGACGGTGCACGCCCTTTTCAGCCTTTAAAAAGCCGTAAGCGTTTTCACCGTCGACGCGGAAGCTGACGCTCTTTAAGCCCGCTTCGTCGCCGTCCTCGAAGTCCATTTCGGTTACTTTAAAGCCCGAACGCTCGCAATAGCGCGTGTACATTCTGTAAAGCATCTGAGTCCAGTCGCAAGCTTCCGTTCCGCCCGCGCCCGAGTGCAGGTTTAAAATTGCGTTGTTGCCGTCGTACTTGCCGCGAAGCAGGGCGCGGATACGCATTTGCTCGATGTCGTCCTCGGCTGCGGTAATCATTTCCTCGAGCTCGGGGATTAAGCTTTCGTCGTCCGCCTCTTCGATTAAGTCGACAAACGCCGAAGCGTCGGCAAGCGCGGTTTCGCCCTTTTTGTAGGAATTGATTTTGTTTTCCACCGCAGAAATTTCTCTGCCGATTTTTTTGGATTTTTCCAAGTCCTGCCAAACCTCGGGCTTCTCCTGCTCGGCTTTAAGCGAGTCAAGATGTGCGCCGAGATTGTCAATGTCCAGCGCGTACCTGGCTTCCGCAAGAGTGCCTTCGAGGGCTTTTAGTTTTAATCTGTAATCGTCTGCTTTAAACATAAGCGTTCCGCTTAACCTCGTATCTTTATTTCGTTGCCGCTATTCCGGCTAGTCCCAAATCAAACTTAAGCGTTCCGCTTAACTTTATAGCTTATACCGCTTAATCTTAAATCAAGTTAAGCCAAGTTAACGTAGCCAGCACAGCATAGCTATAACAACCCCTGTTAATGCAACAATAAAACCAGAAATCGTTAAAATAAATGTCTTCTTTTTGTTGCTCTTTCTCTCTTCGAGTAAGGCTATGTCGGTAACGCCGTCAAAGTAAAAGGGATTTCCCCTGAGCGAATCGAGTTGCGGCGCGCCCGACACAACCAGGTTGCTTTCACCTGCGGGCACGGTATAGTAATTTTGGCAGAAGTCCTTGCTCAACTCATCGTAAATAGCAAAAAGCTTAAGACTTTCATTGCCGATTTCAAAGGTTGCGCTTTGTCCGTTTTTAAGCTTCCCCAAAAACTTGCAATTGACGCCGTTTATCCTGGTGTCGCCGTCAGGGTCCTGAATATAAATTTTTATACCGGCAAGACAACTCACATGCGACTTTCTTCTTATAACGGTAAGTTTGCGCATAATTTTCCCCTAAGACCATCACTTGAAATTTACACAGGTGATTTTTTGTGAATTCTTACTTGTGGTCGTTCCAGTAACAGCAGTCTTTGTATTTTTTACCGCTTCCGCAGGGGCAAGGGTCGTTTCTTCCCGCCTTTGCCTGCTTGTCAACAGTCTTGGGCTGAGCCTTTCCGCCGATATTCGTCATAAGGTTTGCAGGGGACTGGGGCGCGCCGCCAATCATCGGCGCGTTTTGTGCAGGAGCAGGAGCAGGAGCAGGCGCGGGTTGCGCGGGCTGTGCGGCGGATTTTTCGCTTGCAATCTGCTGTGCGCGCGCCGCAACTCCTTGATTTACGGGCGCGATAGGCGCACGCGGAGCCTGAGGTATACGGACAATTCTGCCCTTTAAAAGTCTTGATATTGTGTTGGTCTGGATACGGTCTATCATTTCGTCAAACATTTGGAAGCCTTCCTGCTTGTACGCAATGACGGGGTCCTGCTGTGCGTAACCGCGCAGTCCTATGCCCTTTCTGAGCTGATCCATTGCGTCGATGTGGTCAATCCAGTTTCTGTCAACGCCGCGTAGAAGCTCGTTGCGCTCTATCTGGTGATAGTCCACCTGACCGCCCGTTTCTTCGTAAATGTTGTCTATTTTCTGTTCGTAAGCCTTTATAACTTCCTGCGAAATTTTATCAATTGCGTAGTCGTAGTCCCACTTTTCAAGCATTTCGCGCGTGATAACAAATTCACACTCGTCGGGATAGACGCGGGTTTGCAAAGCTTCGTTCAACGCGTTTTCGTCCCATTTTTCGGGCAGGGCTTCGGTGTTTACCGTCTCGCCTACTACCTTTGCAATGAAGTCGGGAATAAATTTAAGCATCTGGCTATGAACGTCCTCGCCCTTCAGAACCTTCATACGCTCGCCGTAGATGGTCTTGCGCTGTTCGTTCATAACTTCGTCGTATTGCAGGGTGTGCTTTCTTATACCGAAGTTTCTGCCTTCTATCGCTTTCTGCGCGTTTTCAACCGATCGCGAAAGCATTCTCGATTGCAGGCACTGGTCCTCTTCGATTTTGAATACGTTGTAAAGCTGTTTCATTCTCTCGCCGCCGAACCTCTTTGCAAGGTCGTCTTCGAGCGAGATAAAGAATATCGAGTCGCCGGGGTCGCCCTGACGTCCGCTTCGTCCGCGAAGCTGGTTGTCTATGCGGCGCGATTCGTGGCGTTCGGTGCCCAGAATACAAAGTCCGCCCGCTTTTATAACCTGTCTCTTATAACCATCTTACGCTGCCGACGACTT
>JAIDOO010000330.1 GCA_029063275.1 Clostridia bacterium | reverse complement strand
TTTGGCGGCAGAGCTTACTTTTACGCCTAAATCTTCGCAAGAAATCGCCTCGGAAGTTGACTGCTATCTAAAAAAACGACGTTTCCAGACGCGCGGCAGGAGCTGTGGTTGCGTTTTTAAAAACTCGGGCGAAATAAGCGCCGGTAAATTGATTGACGAGGCAGGACTTAAGGGTTTATCAATCGGTGGCGCAACGGTGAGCCGCGACCACGCTAATTTTATTATAAATTCAGGCACACGCTCTTCGGACGTGTACAAACTGATAAAAGAAGTAAAACGAATCGTGCTTGAAAAAACAGGAATTTTACTTGTTGAAGAAGTTGTTTACATAGGAGATTTCAATGATACTTTCAGCTGATTATCATACGCATACGCCTTATTCCCACGGCAAAAACACTGTGCTTGAAAATGCTATGGCGGCTAAGGAAATCGGATTAAAAGAAATTGCTATAACAGACCACGGTTTCAACCATATTCTTTTCGGACTCAGAAGAAGAAAGCTTGGCGCGCTCCGCTCGGAAATAATCGAAGCGGAAAAGCTGACGGGAGTTAAGGTTTTAATGGGGATGGAAAGTAACGTAATATCCGTTGACGGTGAAACGGATATGACTGAAAACGACTTAAAATATTTTGATATTTATCTTTGCGGCATTCACGAGGTGTTGAGATTTAAAAGCTTTTACGATATGCGCAACGTAATGATGAAAAACTATATGGCGTATAAGTTAGGAAAAAAGCCCTCGGACAAGATTATCGCGAATACAACCAAGACCTATATAAACGTAGTAAAAAATAATCCGGTTGATATTATTACTCATATAAATTACAAATGTTTTTGCGACCTGAAAGAGGTTGCAAAATGTTGTAGCGATTACGGTACTTATATCGAAATTAACACAAAAAAGCGGCACGTATCGGCAGAAGAGCTGAATATTATGGCTTCTACAGGCGTGCGTTTTGTAATAGATTCCGACGCGCATTCGGCATCGAGGGTTGGCGATACTAAAATTGCCGAAGAGATTTTAGCGGAAGCAAGCGTACCTTTGGAACAGATTGACAATATTGACGGCAGACTTCCTAAATTCAGATTTAGCGAGTACAAGGCAAAAAATTTGTAATATGCAAAATTTTACCGAAGAAATCAAAAACGAAATTACCAAAATTCCTATCGGCGACAAGTGTTGTAAACTTGCCGCGCTTTCGGCTTTTATCAGAACGAGCGGTAGCGTAATTTCAAAGCAGGGTAAATTCGGGTTTGAAATTATTACGGAAAACGAGGGAACTGCCGAATATTTTTCCGATTTGCTTGAAGAAGAGTTTGGTTTGCATTTGAATGTTACGGGCGCTAAATTCGATATTTTAAGCGGCAGGGACAAGTTGACATTCGAGTGTCTTGGAGAACAAGCGGAAAAATTGCTTGCCGATGTCGGAATAGTAAAATATAACGGCGACGAAAGATTTATGACATTTGGCATAAGTGAAAAAGTTATCGCAAACGACTGCTGTAAATCGGCTTATATTAAGGGCGCTTTTTTGGGCGGCGGAAGCTGTACTTTGCCTGAAGAAGGGATTTTGAGCCGAACGGGGTATCACTTTGAAATAGTATTTTCAAACAAGATAGCCGCAGGTGATTTTTGCGAACTTTTGTGTTCGTTTGAAATTCTTGCAAAATTGGTTGCGCGTAAAGATTCGGCTGTTGTTTACGTTAAAAGTAAAGAGGTTATTTCGGATTTGTTGCACGTTTTAACAGCCGACGGATGTCTTGAAAAATTGAACAAACTTGTAGAGTTGAAGGACAGGACAAATAACGCTAATAGAGTAAATAATTGCTCTGTATCCAATATTGACAAAACCGTAACGGCGTCGGTAAACCAGGTGCGCGCGATAGAAATCATTAGCGATACCATTGGGCTTCAAAGCCTTGATAAAATGCTTTTTGACGTAGCCGAAGCGCGGCTTGCCGATAAAAATGCGTCAATGCAAGAGCTTGCAGATAGACTTTCTATTTCGAAAAGCTGTATTAACCATAGAATGAGAAAAATTTCAGAGCTTGCAAAATCGTTGGACAAGGACTGAGGTAAGGATATGACCGATTTCGTACATCTTCATCTGCACACCGAATATTCGTTACTGGACGGTGCGTGCAAAATCGATAACTTAATACAGTATTGCAAGGCAAACGGGATAGACACCGTTTGTATGACCGACCACGGCAATATGTACGGAACACTGCAATTTGCCGAAAAAGCTGAAGTTGCGGGTCTTAAGTACATAATCGGCTGTGAATTTTATATGACGAAAGATATGCACGATAAGACGTCGAACACGGCGGAACATCTCATTCTTTTGGCTAAAAACAAAAAGGGTTATATAAATCTCGTCCAGCTCGATTCAATGGCGTTTGTGGACGGTTTTTACTACAAGCCCAAAATAGATTATAAGGTGCTTAAAGAGCATTCCGAGGGTGTAATTTGTCTTTCTGCGTGTCTTGCCGGCGGAATACCAAGGAGATTGCTTGCGGGTGATTACGACGGTGCAAAGGCTATGGCGCTGGATTTAAAGGCAACTTTTGGGGAGGATTTTTACATAGAAATTCAGGACCACGGTATAGAGGAAGAGAAGAGAGTTCTGCCGCTTCTTGTGAAGCTTGCCAACGAAATCGGCGTGGAGTTGGTTGCGACAAACGACGTACACTATCTGTCAAAGGACGACGCGCAATTGCAGGACGTCCTGATGTGTATACAGATGAAAAAACAGCTTGACGATCCCAAACGAATGAAGTTTTCAACGGACGAGTTTTACTTCAAGACGGGCGATGAAATGGCGGCGCTTTTTCCCAATCTACCGAAAGCGATATCCAATACCCGCGTAATTGCGGACAAGGTTACCGAGCCCGCGTTCAACCTTAAAAACGGTTACCCAGTTAAGGATACGACGTTAATTCCTATGTACGAGCCAGAGGACGGTTCGACTGCGGTTGAATATTTAAGAAAATTGACTGCCGAGGGTTTGAAATACCGTTACGGCGACAATCTTTCTCAGCGTGAACTTGACCGCGCCGAATATGAGCTTAATATTATCTGCGGAATGGGTTACGCCGATTACTATTTGGTTGTGTGGGACTTTATAAACTGGTCGAAAAAGCAGGGTATTCCGGTAGGTCCGGGGCGCGGTTCGGGCGTAAGCTCAATCGTTGCCTATTCGATAGGTATAACCGATGTCGAACCTCTGCAATATGATTTGCTTTTTGAAAGATTTTTAAATCCCGACCGTGTTTCGATGCCGGACTTCGATATTGACTTTTGTACCGACAGGCGCGAGGAAACGATAGATTACGTCCGCAGAAAATACGGCGTGGAAAACGTTTGCCAGATTGTAACTTTCGGCACTATGGCGGCGAAAAACTCTATAAAAGACGTCGGCAGAGTTATGCGCGTTCCCTATTCGGAAACGGACAGACTTACAAAAATAATGGATGGCAAAACATCCATAACCGACCTGTTGGGGCGGCGTATAGAGGGCGCGAGAAAAAAGTTCGAGGCTGAAACCGACGAGGATAAAAAGGCTGACCTTGAATCGAAGCTCGATGAGCTAAAGGCGGTTAAAAACAGCGAATTCTGCGAAATTTACGAAACGGATGACGCTCTGCGCAGAGTAATAGATATGGCGTTAAAGGTAGAGGGTATGCCCAGACAAACGGGTATGCACGCCGCCGGTGTTGTAATTTGCCAAAAAAGGATTGCCGATAACGTTCCCCTTTCAAGAAACGGCGAAGATATAACAACCCAATTCGTAGCAAAGGAAATAGAGGCGTTGGGAATGCTGAAAATGGACTTCCTTGCGCTGGTTACCCTTACAGATATTAAAAAGTGTGTAGACTACGTAAAAGAGGACTTCGGTGTTGACGTAGATTTCAATAAAATAGGTTATTCCGACGAGGGTGCGTATGCGCTGGTTTCCGAAGGCGATACCGACGGCGTGTTCCAGCTGGAAGCCGGCGGTATGAAAAGGTTTATGAAAACCTTGAAACCGGACTGTCTCGAAGACCTTATAGCGGGCGTTGCGCTTTACCGTCCCGGTCCTATGAGATTTATTGATTCTTTCTGCAAAAGAAAACACGGTCAGGAACCGATATCTTATGATTGTCCCCACGAAGAGAAAATTTTGAAGGTAACTTACGGCATACCCGTCTATCAGGAACAGGTAATGCAGATTTTTCAGGACTTAGCCGGATTTTCACTCGGCGAGGCGGATTTGGTGCGCCGCGCAATGGGTAAAAAAGATAAAAAGACGCTGATGGCGCAAAAAGAAAAATTTATTAACGGCGGCGTCAGTACAACAAACGGTAAGGAAATTAAGGGCTGTATCCATAACGGCATAACCGCCGACGTTGCAAATAAAATTTTCGGTGATATGGAAGGCTTTGCTTCTTATGCGTTCAATAAATCCCACGCGGCGGCTTACGCAGTTTTGGCGTACCAGACCGCTTGGCTTAAAAAATATTACTGTAAAGAGTTTATTTGCGCGCTTTTAAATAACCGCTTGAATAAAATAGATGAAATTACCAAGTATGTTATTTATCTGAAAGAAAAGGGGTATAAGGTATTTCCGCCTGATATAAATAAAAGTAAAACCGCTTTTACCGTTGAAAAGAACGGTGTGCGCTTCGGGCTTTCAGCATTGAAAGGGACCGGACAGACGGCGATTGATTCAATTATCGAAGAGCGCACAAAAAACGGCGATTTTAAAGACTTTCCCGATTTTATTTCCCGCAGTATCAATTGGCTGAATTCCAGACTCGTCGAAGGTTTGATTTATGCGGGCGCGTTTGACGAAATGGGCGTAAAGCGTTCGCAACTTGCTCTTGTTTACGAGCAACTGTGTTCGCGCGCCAAGGCAATAAGTAAAGAACGCGACAGCGCGCAGATGAGTCTTTTCGGAAATTTTATAGAGGAAGAAAAGCTCGAAGTAACCTATCCTGACGTTCCCGAATACGAGCTTAACGAAAAATTGTCTAAGGAAAAGCAGGTGCTGGGCGTTTACGTCAGTGGACACCCGTTTGAAAAGTATATGCACGCTTTCCCCGATTGCAACTTTGATTGCTCGTTTCTTGACGATTACGTCGAGGATGAAGACGGAAACCGCACTTATAACCGCATTGAGGACGGTATGCGTATTACTATGTCAGGCATAATATCCTCTTACAGGCGTACAACGACAAAGAGAACGGGCACGAATATGGCGTTTTTGACGATTGAGGACGTTTATGGTTCGATGGATTGCGTGTGTTTTCCTACCGCATACGAAAAATGCAAAGCGGACATCGCCTTGGACAAAATAGTTATCATAAAGGGCAAACTTGACGTTGATAGCGAAAAAGGCGCTTCAATTATTGTGGATAATCTGACAGCCGTAGAGGACGAGCGCCTTGCGGAAGCAAGCGCACAGCAGGCTGTAAAGGCACAGTCGGTGCTTTGGCTTAACGCAAGTAAGCTTGATGACGAAGCGTTTAACGATTTTGTCGGTATGATTACCAATTACGAGGGCGGCACTTTATGCAAAATCGTGCGCGGAGATAAGAAATATAAAATAAACGGCGTAAATTACTGTCGCGGACTTCTTGCGGAGCTGTCTACTTATCTTTCTAACGAGGATATTAAGTACGTAGATAAAACTTGAATAAAGTTTTAAAAATTGTTGTATTTTTAAAAAGGTTCTGTTATAATAAACAGCGGAAATGATGAAATAGGTTCATAACGGCATTGGGGGCAAAGATATGAACGTCGGAATCAAGCGGAGGATTTTATGAAAAGAATAGGCTTGCTTACCAGCGGCGGCGACGCTCCCGGAATGAACGCATGTATCAGAGCGGTCGTCCGTACGGCACTTTACTACGGTATGGAAGTGTACGGCATCGAACGCGGCTATCAGGGACTTATTGATGATGAAATGGTTTCTATGGAAATGCGTTCTGTTTCGGATATCGTTCAAAGGGGCGGCACGAAATTACGCACGGCAAGATGTCTTGAAATGCTTACCAAAGCCGGTCAGAAAAAAGCTGTAAAAACTTTGGAGGCCAGGGGCATTGAGGGGCTTGTTGTAATAGGCGGCGACGGCTCGTTCCGCGGCGCAAAGTGCCTTTCGGAAGAGTACGGTATACCCACGATAGGTATTCCCGGCACAATAGACAACGACCTTGAATATACTGACTATACATTAGGATTCGATACGGCGGTAAATACCTGTATAGACGTTATCAATAAACTGCGCGATACAATGACTTCGCATGAAAGGATTTCGGTTGTGGAAGTTATGGGCAGGCGTTGCGGCGACATTGCTCTCTTTGCGGGAATTGCAAGCGGTGCTGAAATTATCGTCGTTCCCGAAGTGGTTTTCGATTTGGACGACGTAGTTATGCGCATTAACCGCTCGCGAGCCAACGGCAAACATTCAAATATCGTTGTTGTGGCTGAGGGGGTTTGCACTGCCGACGAGTTTGCAAAGCAGTTGCAGTCGGTTACTACTTATTCCGTACGCCCTACCACGATAGGACATATCCAGCGCGGCGGCTCGCCTTCGATGGCTGACAGAATGCTTGCGGCGCAGTTCGGTAATAAAGCCGTACGTCTTTTGAATGAAGGCATAGGCAACAGAGTGGTTGGAATACGCAAAAACGAAATCATAGATATGGATATAATCGAAGCCGTAAGTATGAAAAAGAAATTCAATTACGAGCTTTATGAAACATTACAAATGATTTCAATGTAAGATATATTAAAGCCGCTTTGAAATAAGCGGTTTTTTTATGTAAACAGCCTAGTAAAGGATTATATTATGATATTAACCGTTTGTCCCAGTCCCTGTATTGACGTCAATATGGAAGTCGATACGCTCAGCGTGGGTAGACCGAACAAAATTATAAGCAAAAGAACCTTTTATACGGGCAAAGCTATCAACGTGGCAATAGGACTGGCAAGATTAGATACTCGCGTATTTGCAACCGGCTTTATGTATGAAGAAAACAGCCGTCAGTTCGAACACGAGCTTCACCGTGAGGGCGTGCCTTATAAGTTTGTTTGGAATAAGGGCAGAGTAAGGGAAAATTATAAATTTATCGACAGAAAATCGATGCTGACAGAAGTTAACGACGTCAGCTCGGAAGTTCCCGAAGAAAAGCAGACTGAGCTTATCGGACTAATTAAAGAATTGTCTGCCGACAGCGAGGCTATTGTGATTTCGGGCGGACTTGCTAAGGGAATGTGCGCAGACTTTTATTACAGTGTTTTAAACGCGGTTCCTTCTTCGGTTAAGAAAGTGGTCGACAGCGAGGGCGACAGGCTTTTGCAGGCGTTAAAATGCGGTGCCGACTTGGTGAAGCCGAATTTAAGCGAGCTGGAAAATACATTACAGCGCACAATTACGG
>JAIDOO010000033.1 GCA_029063275.1 Clostridia bacterium | reverse complement strand
GAGGGTAGTTTGAGAAGATTGGGTGTTGAGCGTATCGACTTATACTACCAACACCGAATCGACAGACAAGTACCTGCCGAAGAAGTTGCAGGCGTGATGTCGGAACTTATCAAAGAGGGCAAGATAGCGAATTGGGGCGTTTCGGAAGCGACCGAAGAATACTTGCGTAAAGCACACGCAATATGTCCGATTACTGCAATTCAGAACAGATATTCAATGATGTATCGAGAGTATGAAAAGCTGTTTCCCGTATTGGAAGAATTGAATATCGGATTTGTGGCGTTCAGTCCGCTTGCAAACGGTTTTTTGTCGGCAAAATACAATGCGGAAACAAAGTTTGACAGCAATAAGGACTATCGTGGAGAGATGCCGCAATTCCAAAGGGAAGCATACGGACAGAACATAGAGCTTATAACACTTTTGAAAAACATAGCGGCTAAACGAAACACGACAACGGCGCAAATTGCCCTTGCGTGGCTTATAGGCAAAAAGCCGTATATAGTGCCTATACCGGGGACAACCAAAACAGAACGAATGAAAGAAAATGCAAAGGCGGCAGAGGTCTTGCTTACCGAAAAAGAGATAAGCGAAATTGACGCGGCGCTAAATAAAATACCGATGTCAGCCGTATTCGGCGGACACAAATAACGGAGGATAGACAAATGAACAGACCTTATACCGTATGCCATATATTCAGCGCATTGGACGGAGGCATCGTAGGAAACTATATGTATGCACACGAAACAACTGCGGCAAGGGAGCAGTACGGAAAGTTACGCGCAACCTTTGACAGCAATGCAATTTTATACGGCACGACCACGATGCTTGATTTTTGCGACGGTTACGTTGCCGATTTGCCGAAAGTCAAACCCGTCGAACATAAAGACTATGTTGCGCCGCATACCGAAGATAAGTATGTGATCGCCATTGATAGGCACGGTAAACTTGCATACTCACAGAGCTATCTTGAAAGGCACGGATTGCGTCAGCATATCATTGAAGTGCTTAC
>JAIDOO010000329.1 GCA_029063275.1 Clostridia bacterium | reverse complement strand
AGGAAATAAAAAAACGAATAACGACAAAGAACTCTCAAACAAATTGTTCGAGAGTTCTTTCTGCTTGTAATTAAGTAAGCTAAATTTAAGTTATCTTCTTATATACGCAACTATCTGCGGCTCTGTACCATTGCATGCATATTCACATACAAGCAAGTACTTATCATCCGCAGCAACACCATAGCATCTATCTTTACCGGGGATTTCAATTTGATTTCCCCAATAAACACAACGGTCATCCAGTAATTTTACAGATTGTCCGTTTGGCAAACTGTATTCCAAATTTATGTAAAATCCGTTTAGCAAATTAAGGTCATTAACCTGTAAGCCTTGAATTTGAAGTGCATTGAATTCTTCTATTAAAGTCTTTTTCAGCTTCTTAAATTCTTCAAAGCCACCCCGTTTGATACATTCCGCCGCAATGCACGTTCCACC
This sequence comes from Clostridia bacterium, assembly GCA_029063275.1. GTDB lineage: Bacteria > Bacillota > Clostridia > Christensenellales > Borkfalkiaceae > Coproplasma. Next base: position 1,880 of record JAIDOO010000329.1, on the reverse strand, counting down.
CAAAGGATGTCCGTCCGTTTTTACACAACCGCCGCAATCTTTCTTTCTGTTGCATTCGTTACAGCACTCTACACCACAAATTGATAACATAATGATTTTCTCCGCTAAATTACTGTCTATTGCTCTGTTATTATACAACCATTAAATGAACAAGTAAAGCAAAAGCGCACTTGCCTTGCCTGCAAGGTATAGTGCGCTATACTTATCTATATTTATGTGGGAAAATTCCCTATGGGAACTATGGTAAAGCCTGCTTTTTTAATTTTATTTTTTGAATCTTACGGCAAGCGGAATACGCTTTTTAATACTTGTAATTCGTTTTCGGTAAGCTCCGCTTTACCTACGGGAAATACTTGCATCTGGCTTATGTAGAGAAAGTAATAATTTTTTCCGTTTTTAACCCTCGTTATCTGGGAGTTGTAAAATTTTGCCGTGGTAACGGTTTCGCCGTTTGAAATCTCGTTCAAAGTAAAATAGTCGGCGAAAAATTCGTATTCGAACACCTTAGGCGAAGTGCGGACGATTTGCAACGCTCTGTTAAACTGGACTTTGAGCACTATTCCCAAGCACGTGTCTATACCGAACAAAATCAGAAACATCACAGCCGTAAAGTCATCGATAATCGGAATAAACACCGATACTAAATATAAAGTCAAAAATGCACAAAAGCCGATAGGACCGATTATAAGCATTATTAAAGAATAAGTCTTTAAATTTCCCGAAAGCTCTTTTTGCATCTGTTCGTCTGTTGCGGTACGAACTTTTACCGTTCCGTTTTCAGTTATCATTATTTGCCCCCCCACTAAAAATTATGGTGCGGATAACAGGACTTGAACCTGCACGGTTGCCCACAGGATTCTAAGTCCTGCGCGTCTGCCAATTCCGCCATATCCGCATTTATTATATTTTAAATTAACGGCTGTTAAATGTCAATAATTTTCCGCTTTTTATAAATAATACCAAAACCGCAAAAGAATAAATCGTGCAAACTTACGCAAAATACAATTGACGGAGGACAGTTATGGATTTTGACCAGACTAAAACTTACAAAAATCTTGCAAGAAGTTTTGCAGGTGAATCACAGGCGGGAATGCGCTATCAGTTGATTGCCAGAACCGCTAATCAGCAGGGTTACGTTACCCTTGCGGACACCGTAAAAGTTCTTGCCAAGAATGAAACGGTACACGCAAGAAGATTTTTCGAGGAATTGAATAAACACGGCAAGTACCTTGACAATATCGACATCGACGCGGGTTATCCTTATCACAGCGGTGATTTGGGCGAAAGCTTACGCTTTGCCGCCGATGACGAGCACGAGGAACATTCCCGTATTTATCCCGCCTTTGCAAAAGACGCCGAAGAGGAAGGTTTTAAAGACATTGCCGCACTTTTCAGACTTGTTGCACAAGTCGAAGTCAGGCACGAAATGATTTTCAGATACCTCCACGAAGCGTTTACAAAAGGCGTGCTTTTTTCCAACGAATCACCCATACTTTACATTTGCAGCGAGTGCGGATATATGCACACTTCGACAAAAGCCTGGGACGTGTGCCCTCTTTGCAAAGCTAGTCAGGGCGAAGTTGAATTGCACATTCCGTTTCAAAAGGAGAAAATATGAGAAAAACTAACGAAAACAGCAAGCAGTCTACTTCTAAGAACTGCGGCAATAAGAATTGCGGAAGCAAGACCAGCGGGACGAAGAACTGTGGCAAAAACTCGAAAAACAGCAAATAAGTCTGTATTCAAGGACAGTTTTGACCCCAACGGAAGTTACACGGGAACGCCTATGGACGGCGTCAAGCCTATACAGGCCGCGGACGATTTGGAACTCGGTTCAGAAAAAGGGCGCGGGGCGGGGTTACCCGCACGCGACTCATTAA
>JAIDOO010000328.1 GCA_029063275.1 Clostridia bacterium | reverse complement strand
ACTGACCGAAAATATTTTGTCTATCGACGGGCGGAGCGTAAACGGAAACGCACTCTGTTGCAAGGGTAAAATGCACTACTGCGTAGCCCTTGCATCAGAGAAAAGACAGCCAAGAAAAATGCTTGATTTTTGCGTTTCCGTTTGTTCGCCCCTTGTCGAAAGACAAAATAAATAATTTATTTTAAAAGGAGTTTAAATCAAAATGAAAACAGCAGTTATATATGCTCGCTATTCAAGCGACAGTCAGTCCGAGCAAAGCATAGACGGACAATTAAGGGTATGTGAAGAATACGCACAGCGCAACAATATTCTCATACTCAACACCTATATAGACAGGGCTATGACAGGCACTAATGACAACCGTCCAGATTTCCAGCGTATGATTAAAGACAGCGCACGGAAAGAATGGAACTACGTTTTAGTTTACAAATTGGATAGGTTTAGCCGTAACAAGTATGAAAGCACTATGCACAAGCGTACATTGAAAAACAACGGCGTTACCCTACTATCCGCTATGGAAAATATACCCGATACACCCGAAGGCATTATTCTTGAAAGTTTGCTTGAAGGAATGAACCAATACTTTTCCGCAGAGTTATCGCAGAAAGTCCGCAGGGGTATGAAAGAAACAAGACTTAAAGGCAATTTCACAGGCGGTCATTTACTTTACGGTTACAGTTTAGAAAATCATAAAGTCATAATAAACGAAAGCCAAGCCGAAGTAGTCAAATACATATACGAGCAATTTTCATTAGGCGTATATGTAAAGGACATAATAAAGTCTTTAACCGCAAAAGGTATTTACAACAACGGAAAGCCGTTCGCAAGAAACACAGTTTACAATATCTTAAAGAACGAAAAGTATTCGGGTATTTATAGGCACAACGGCGAAATATTTGAAAATATGTATCCGCAGATAGTTCCTACCGAAATTTATCAGAAAGTCAGAGCGAAGATAAACGAAAATCAATACGGTAAACGTAGCGTTGAAGTCGTATATCTTTTAAGGCATAAACTGAAATGCGGATATTGCGGACAGCCGATAAGCGCAGAAACAGGTACTTCCAAAAACGGCAAGGTTAAACGCTATTATAAGTGTTTAGGACGGAAACGGCAAAACGGTTGTAAAAAGTCTATGATAGGCAAAGAGCTTTTAGAAAACTTGATTATTTCCGCTATTATCGAACAGTTGAGCGACCAGCAAACTATAAATACAATAGTTACCAACTTGCTTAATATACAGGAAAAGTTATCCAAAGAAACGCCGATTTTAAGCATACTTACCAAAGAGAAACGGCAAACGGAAAACGCCATTAAAAATATTATGACCGCTATTGAAAAAGGCGTTATAACCAACACCACTACAAAGCGTTTGAAAGAGCTTGAAGAACAGCAAGAGAATTTAGAACGGCAAATACTTATAGAGCGTAGTAAATCAGCCGTTAAATACACAGAGCAAGAAATAAGAGAGTTTTACGAGCAAGCGTTGAATTTAGAGCCGCAAATGCTTATAAATTACGTTGTAAAAGAAATATTAGTTTACGACGATAGAATTGACGTAATATATAACAGTCCTATAATGATTAGTCCTGATGATGAAAGTCGTCAGGGCTTTTCTTTTTATTCAAATGTTATTAAACTTAATGCTATTCAGAATATAATAA
>JAIDOO010000327.1 GCA_029063275.1 Clostridia bacterium | reverse complement strand
GCCCGTATCGCGCTTGCAATCGCGCTTTTTTTATTATAGCAACGGATTACGTCCACCCTGTCGCCCAAATCAAAACCGTTCCCCTCGCCGTCGATTGCCGAAATTTCATTCCGCTCGTCAAACACCAAAACGTTTCGTTTGTGCGTTCTGCCGATTATCGTTGCAATATCGCGTAGCATAGTCGTCTTGCCGAAACCCGGTTTAGAATACAGCAAAGTACTATGCAAACCGTCAAAAAGCAGGTTTTTGACCACAAAATCGGCACAACCTGCAACAGCGTGCGGTATTCTTATATTTATCGACGTAATATTTTTAATAGCAATAACTTCATTTCCGCTTGTTACGTATTCTCCGGCTATTCCTATCCTTATTCCCTGTCCTACCGTAATAAATCCGCTTTTCATCTGCTCGGTGTAATTGTAAATACAACCGCCCGTAGCACTGTTAATAATCGGAGAAATATCACCGACGGATAATCCTCCGCGCGCGGTTTCGCTTATCCCGAAAGGGTTTAAATATTTATATTCCCCCTTGTATTCGACTATGACCGGTTGTCCCTTACGAATTCTGATTTCCGATAAAAAATTCAGATTGATATTAGCTAGTGCTTGTCTTATATCTGCAGGTAAAAAGTATAACTCCATACCCTAATCTATTTAACGACAAAGAAAATTAGAACGAAATATTATTTTAACAAATACGAAAGAGCTAAGTAAAGGGCTTGACAATTTGTCGAATTTTGTAGTTTAATATATATAATTAGGTAAATATATACATATTTGTAAATTTTTGCTAATTATTAAGAGAAAGTTTAATCGTGGTATACTCACATGAAAAAATGGTTAGTTATTTTAATAACTTTGGCTATAGCGACGCTAGTATTATGCATTTTATCTTGTAAAGCAACCAAGATAAACGCTGTTTATACCGTCAAAATTTACGTGGACGGCTCAGTGTATAGCGAATATTCGGCAAAATACGGAAGCGAAATCGAATTGCCTGAAATCGAAAGCACCGACGACGAAGGAAACGTATTTCTCGGTTGGTTTGCCAATTCAAATTACGACGAATGGTTTACCGCGACCACGATTTCAAAAAATGTCGATGTTTACGGATATTGGACAACTTATGAAGAGAGCTTGGTATCTGTTTCGTTTTATGACGAAGATATGATTATCAAGGGCTTTCCTATTTCGGTACAGATTGGTTCGTGTATAGAGAGTTATCCTCTTCCCGATACCGATGACGGCTATTCGCTTGACGTCTGGTTGGTTAACGGAAAGCCTTACGATTTCAATTCAAGGGTTCTAAGCGATGTCAATCTTTATTCCACGCGCAAGCCCACCGAATTTACTGTAGAATTCTTATCCTTGGGTGAATGTATTTCTACTCAGATTTATACAGTTGAAAACTACAATATAACCGTACCTGCATGTCCGGACCGAGACCACTACTATCCGGGCGAGTGGGAAAGTTACGAACTTTCAATGGGAAACGTTCAGGTCAACGCAATATATGAACCTATTCCTTACACTGTAGAGTACATTGACGGCACCGGTACCGTTCTCGGCGTAATTGACTATAACATTTTAAATTATAAGGACGTTGTTCCGCCCGAACCCACTCCCGTTCCGGGTTGCTACAGTTATTGGGACGAACTTGAATGCGGCGTTACGCAATTACGGCAAAAAGTAACGGCTCTCGATTACACAATCGAATATTACGCAAAAGATAATTTGATAGCGGCATTCGAAACAAATATATATGATTATTATGAACTTGAGGCTCCCGAAATACCGCAAATTGCCGGATATACAAGTTCTTGGGAAGAATACAAGTTACAGCTTGAAACGTATATAAGAGTAAACGCCGTTTATGAATTAATAACGTATTATGTCAGCTTTGTATCTGATGATGAAGTGCTTGAAGTTTTTGAATACAACGTAGAAAATACCGAAGTGGAAATACCCGAAACTCCCGAAAAGAGAGGTTATACCTGCGAATGGGAAACTTTTCATCTTGAAATAGGCGATGTAACGGTAAACGCATTATTTACTCCAATTGACTATACGGCAAGATTTATTTTATTTGATGAACTTATCGGAACAGAATACAGCCTTACTTACACCACTACTTTCAATGCCGATAATATGGTAATCGATTTCCCCGACACCGAGCATTATCCTACTATTGCAGGCTGTGCCGTAAAATGGGACAACCCTAAATTGGATTTTGAGGATATTTTAATAAACGGTTATTATTACGATGTTGACTATACTTATCTGAATTTTGTACAGGTCAAAAACGTGGACGAGGAAGAAAACGTAACAGAGCATTACTTCTATATTACGGGACCCTCGAAAAATGCAAGCGGAATAATCAATGCTGTCATTCCTGACAAATATCACAACATTCCCGTAACTCATATAGAACCTTATGCCTTTTCTAAGGCAAATTTTAAAACGCTTGAAATTTACGGAGTAGAAAAAATCGGCGCGTATGCATTTGCTCAATGCGACTCTCTTCAAAGCGTAATTATGCACGACGGAATACAGGTTTTAGACCAATACTCTTTCGCATACTGTTCTCACCTTATATCAATTAATATACCCGATACGGTAACGCAAATCGGTATTTCCGCTTTTTCTTCATCAGGACTTGTCAATGTAACTCTGTCAAATAGCTTGGAAATTATTTTACCGACAACGTTTTATCATTGCGACGACCTTGTAAAAATCGTAATACCCGACAGTGTTAAAGAAATATGCACCGATGCATTCAACAGTTGCTACTCTTTAACTGATGTTACGCTCGGTTCAGGAGTTGAAATTATCAGAAATTCCGCTTTTGCACACTGCTCGGCACTCAAAGAAATTACCATTCCCGACAGCACTTATCTTATTGAGAGCTTTGCATTTAACGGGTGCACCGAATTAAATAAAATCAACGTTTTGTCAGGCGATTGGTACTCATTCAGAAATAACGATATGAGCGATAGCGCTTTAACAAAAATACCTGAATCCATTTTATTCAGCGGTGAGGATCTGGCAGGCTCAATAAAGGACGTCCCCGGTATCGGACTTTACAGAAAAATAGTTTAATCTGATTTTAACGACTATAAATATTTAAATAAAATTTTGTCATATGCTTGATTTTAACTTGACAAGCAAATCAAAATAATATAG
>JAIDOO010000326.1 GCA_029063275.1 Clostridia bacterium | reverse complement strand
CTATTGAAAATAATTAAATATTATTATATAATATAATGTGTAACAGCCATAAATATTATGTCAGTTTATGCCATAGGTCTATGAGATAAGGAGGTAAATATGTTTTGTACCGAATGCGGCAACGAGCTTACGCTTATGTTCAAATCGGAAGAAGGGCTTGTCCCCTACTGTAAGCACTGCGACGAATTCCGCTTTCCGCGCTTTGCAAGCGCCGTAAGTATGACGGCGTTTAACCGTGCAAAGGATAAAATACTGCTTGCAAAACACAAGGGTCAGGAAGATTATATTCTTTTTGCAGGCTACATCAAAAATGGCGAAACTGCCGAAAAAGCGGTTTCACGCGAGTTTAAAGAAGAAACCAAATTAGACGCGGTAAAATTCAAATATATGTCCTCGCGCTATCACGAGCCTAAAAATGTCTTGATGCTGGGCTACGTTCTTATTGCCGAAAACGGCGAACCTACGCCGGATTTCAACGAACTTGACGAAGTGAAATGGTTTACCGTTGACGATGCTTTGAAAGTAATAAAAAAAGACTCGATTGCGGAAGCATTTTTAAAAAGCGCAATTGTAGAAATAAAAAAATTATAACAGGAGAAAAAAATGAACTTATTATTAACCTCAGGCGAGATAGGCGGAATTATCGGCGGCTCGGTTGCCGGCGTTATAATTCTTATCATCATTATCTGGGCTATCGCTACGCACAACAAATTCGTAGCGCTCAGAAACCAGTATGAAGAGGCCTTTCACAACATTGACATTTACTGCAAAAAGCGTTACGACTTGATTCCCAATCTCGTTGAAACGGTAAAGGGCTACACCAAGCACGAAAGCGCCACCCTCGAAAAAGTTATTCAGGCGAGAAGCAAAGCGTTGACCGCTTCTACCACTGCTGAAAAAATCGAAGCTAACGCACAGCTTACCAGCGTTTTGAGAGGCTTTAACAGGGTTACCGAAAGATACCCCGAACTTAAAGCAAATACCAACTTTCTGGATTTGCAGAACCAATTGAAGGTGATCGAAAACGAGCTTGCAAACGCAAGAAAGTATTATAACGCAACCATAAAGGTTTTCAACACGAAAAAGGACACTTTCCCCTCCTCTATCGTTGCAAAATGTATGCATCTTGAAAAGCAACCCTACTTCGAGCTTGAAAGCCCTGAAGAAAGGCAAAACGTAAAAGTCCAGTTTTAAAACTGCGGGCGGGGACAACCCCGCCCGAATTTAACGAGTAATTATGAAAAAAATTAAAGTAATACCTATTTTATGTATTTTGTTCTGCCTCGTTGCGATTATCTTTGTATGCTTCGGTTTTTCGCAGGGTAAAACGGCAAGCGCGGATACCGACCGTCAGCCGCCCCGCCCCACAACCGAAACCTACGTTGAAGCTTACGATATTTCAATGGACGTAAAAGCTGACCGCACTATGAAAATCGTAGAGGACATAACAATCTATTTCTACAACAACTCCGGATTTATCCGCGATATTCCCACAAACGGCGGCGAAGTTGTCCATAACCTTAAAGTTTACGAAATGGTCGACGGCAAGCCCACTTCCGTTTATTACAGCGTTGACGGCGAGAGCGACGGATTGCTGAAATATTTCGTTTCAGTGGATATAGGCGACTTTGCAACAAAATTCCGCGAATACCGCACATACCGCATAGAGTACGACTATTGTCTTACAAAGGCGCAGGAAGGAAGCGATTTGCTTGCCCTGACACCCGTCGGCGCAGGCTGGGACTGCCCAATCTTCAACATAAGCATAAACCTTACGTTGCCCGACGGCAGTATTTCAGACGGAAAAACTATCTGCTATACACGAAACACAGTAACGGAGATTGAAAACGACGTTGATCTCGTCTGGGGAACTTCTGCGGACGGCAAGACCACCCTCTCGGCGGAAGTTGCGTATATAGGCTCTAACACTCAGGTGAGAGTAGACGTTCATTTCGAGGACGGCGTTTTGTCAACCTACTTCGATTTCACTCCCTATATCTGCGTAATCGTTGGAGTCGTTCTGATACTCGTTCTAGTCGGGGCAAAATTTTTATTCTTCAATAAAAATACTATTACTCCCGTAATTAACTTCGAAGCGCCCAACAAAATGGACCCCCTTATGATGGGCAAGCTGATAGACAACAAGGTGGACAACTCGGACATAACTTCGCTTATATATTACTTTGCCGATAAAGGCTGGCTGAAAATAGCTTTTGAGGAAAACGACAAAGAACCCACCCTTATCCGCACCGTAAAAAATCTGCCCGACTGGTGCGCCGACTACGAAAAGCTGACTTTTAACAAGCTGTTTTCATTCGGCGACGCTGTGCGGCCGAGCGACCTTAAAAACAGGTTTTACACCGCGATACCGCAGATTACTTCAATGGTCAACGCAAAGACGAAAAATCTGTACAGCAAAAACAGCTTTATCGCCGCAGCAATTTTCGCCGTTCTCGGCGGACTCCTTTTAGGATTTGCTCCCCTTTGTCTTGCGCTTGCACAGATTTCGCCGTTATACTCGATAACTTCTCTTTTAGCGAATCTTATTGTTGTTATTCCCGCGTTCGTGTTCTTCGCGCTGGCTTTGGCGGTCAGGTATAACTCGCTGAAACTGTCAGTCGGCGCGCAGGTATTGCGCTATCTGGGAGTTGCGGTACTGTGCGCAATCGCTTCGTTGTTTTATTGCCTGCTTGTGCCGACATACATAATTGCTCTGCCTGCAAAAATACTGCTGTGCGCGGTGTTTACGGCAACGACAATCACTTCGGTAATATTAGTAAGCAGAACAAAAGAATATGTTGCGCAGCTCAACGATATTTTAGGCTTTAAAAACTTCATCAAGCTAGCCGAAAAAAATCAGCTTGAGCTTATGCTTAAAGACGACCCCCAGCTTTATTACCACATTCTGCCCTACGCGCAGGTTTTGGGAGTGAGCAGTATTTGGGAAGAAAAATTCAAGGATATAACAATTCAGCCTCCCGATTGGTCTACTACGAGAAACGTTGCCTCGTTCTATGCAATGAACATAATGATAAGGAACTCGTTTTCTTCCTTATCCAAAGGTATGGTTACACGTCCCAACTCCTCGGGTTCGAGCGGTTTCGGCGGCGGTGGCGGCGTCGGCGGGCATAGCGGCGGCGGACACGGCGGTGGCGGCGGAAGATTCAGATAATTTTTAGTCAAAAAA
>JAIDOO010000325.1 GCA_029063275.1 Clostridia bacterium | reverse complement strand
AATTCCACCCCCCGCCCCAGTCTTGCTTTGTGGTGCTGGTGTCTTTGTTTTTGTTTAAAATTCAATTATTTATAATTATAATTTAACACGGTGTTTTTTGCGATAAGCAAACCGCGCGTTTTTTAATCCTTAAAAAGGGATTTTATCATAGTGTTCACATAAAGTATAGGCACTATCGCAATTTTGTCGGCGTATTTTGCCACCGACTTCATATTTTTTGCTGGGACCAAAACTTTTTTAAACCCCATTTTCGCGCACTCGGCTACGCGCTTTTCGCAATAGGATACAGCGCGAACCTCGCCCGTAAGACCCACTTCGCCGAATACGGCAACATACTTGTCGATAGGCTTTGAAAAGTACGCCGAAGCAAGCGCCGCGCATACCGCCAGATCGCAGGACGGCTCGTTCAGTTTGATACCGCCCATTGCGTTTACGTACACGTCGGAAGAGGACAAATTCACCCCGCAACGCTTTTCAAGCACAGCCAATAAAAGCACCAATTTATTATAGTCGACGCCAAGCGGCATACGGCGGGGCAAACCGAAAGCCGTCTTTGAAATCAGTGTCTGGATTTCAACGTTCATACATCTTGCACCCGTCTGTGCGGGGGTTACGACCGAGCCGGGTTCTTCGCCGCGGCTCTCGGATAAAAACACGCCAGAGTAATCGGTTACGGGAATAATTCCGCTTTCGGTCATCTCGAACACGCCGACTTCCTGAACGTTGCCGAATCTGTTTTTAACTGCGCGCAGAATTCTGAAATTTTCCTGATTTTCGCCCTCGAAGTAGAGGACTGTGTCCATAATGTGTTCAAGCACCTTGGGACCTGCGAGTGCGCCCTCTTTGGTAACGTGTCCTACAATAAAAAAGGTAATTCCGCGGCTCTTTGCAATGCGCATAAGCTTTGAAGCGCACTCGCGCACCTGACCCACCGAGCCCGCAGAGGAGGAGAGGTCGTCGGTGTAAACCGCCTGTATAGAGTCGATTATGCACAACTGCACACCGTCAAGCTCGCTTTCGAGACCGTCTATGCAGGTTTCGTTTAAAATCAAAAGCTCGTCCGACTGCAAATTAAGCCGTTGCGCGCGCAGCTTTACCTGCGAACAGCTTTCCTCCGCCGAAAAATACAAAACCTTTTTATCCTTTGAAAGATAAGCCGCTATCTGCGTTAACAGGGTGGACTTACCTATACCGGGGTCGCCGCCTATAAGTACGAGCGAGCCCGTAACTATTCCGCCGCCCAAAACGGTATCGAACTCGGATATGCCCGAACTCGTTCTGTTGTAGCTCTCGTATGTGATTTGCGAAAGGGGCTTGGCTCTGCCGCCGTATACCGCCTTGCGCGCGGTCTTTTGCGGTTCGGCGGGTTTCACGATTTCTTCAATCATAGTGTTGAATTTTCCGCACGAGGGACACTTTCCAAGCCATCTCGGGCTGGAAGCACCGCACTCGCTGCAAACAAATTCGGTAGTGGTTTTTGCCATAGTTTTTCCTTTTAAGTATTATCCTTGAATAAATTATTCAGCGCCTTTGTAAGCTTTTGTTTTTCGCCGTCCCTGACGGTAAAGGTGATATAGCTTGTGCCGTCCGCGCCCGTCATTGTCAGCTTATTGCGTTTTTCAACGATTTCCGCATTTGCAAAGTTTTCTTTTAACTGCGGCATAATATCAAAATATTCACGCTTTTTTCCGTAAACCTGAAACAGCGCGTTGTCGCAAATTACAAAATCTCTGCGCGGTTTGCCGGGGTAATCGCGGTAAAAGCCTATGCCGAACACGGAAGCCGTCGCCGCCGCGCCGATAAGCGAAACCGCAGTCTTGGTTGCGTCTGAGCGCTCCTGCTTTTTATTGCCGTAATATCCCGACGCGTAAATTGCGCCGTTGAACCTTTGCGAAATATCGTTAATAATCCCGTTTGCGCGTTTTGCGATTATAACGTTTCCGACAAGATTTGAAATTGCCCCGACGAGGAACAGGAATCCCGCAGAGCCGACGAATACCGCAATAATCGCAAAAGTACCGTTATTTACGGCGTTGCCGTAAAGGGTGTAGCCCACTGAGTAATCTTCTTTACGCAGTTGCGCGCTGACTTTGGTGATTTCTATTTTATCAAGGTTGGGATCTAACGGCAGGTTTATTTTGTAGCTTTCACCCGCTTTGAGGGTTATGGCCTCGTAAAAAATATCGTAGTCCGTGTCATACC
>JAIDOO010000324.1 GCA_029063275.1 Clostridia bacterium | reverse complement strand
AAAAAATCCGGGTAATTTTCAACACACCGTCTAATTTATTTTACCATAAAAAATAAAAGTTGGATAATGTTTTCAAAGACATTTTAAAAATAGGTGATATTTTGAATTCATTTGACGAAGCGTTAAAGCGCATATCCGAAATTATAAAATTCGACTCTTCGCAACAGCCCCCGTCAGAGGGTATGCCGTTCGGCAAAGGCGCGTACGACTGTCTGGAATATTTTTTGAAGCTTGCCGCCTCCTACGGCTTCGAAACAAAAAATTACGACGGCTACGCAGGCGAAGTAATTTACGGCGAGGGCGAAGAATTTGCCGTCCTTGCCCACCTCGACGTCGTGCCTGCGGGCGGCGGCTGGACGCACGACCCCTTCGGCGGTGAAATCGATACAGTAAACAAAAAAATCTGGGGCAGGGGCGCAATGGACGACAAGGGTCCCGCCATTATCACTCTTCTTGCAATGAAAGAGCTTAAGGACAACGGCTTTGTTCCGAAAAAGAAAATCAAACTTATAGTCGGTTGTAACGAAGAGAGCGGCTGGGCGTGCATAGATTACTACAAGGCGCACGGTTCTTTGCCTGATACGGGTTTTTCACCCGACGCGGATTTTCCAGTGATTTACGCCGAAAAAGGCATTTTACAGCTCGAACTGAATTTTGCACCCTTTGTGGACTTTTCCTCTTTGCGCGGCGGCGAGCGCGCGAATATGGTTTGCGACTACTGCGAGGTTACCTGCCGTAAAGATGATAAAAAGCTTGAAAAATACGGTCTTGAATTTAAGGACGGCAAAGCGGTTTCGCGCGGAAAATCCGCGCACGGCTCCACGCCGGAAATGGGCGTAAACGCAATAAAGCCCGTTTTGCTGTACCTCGGACTGAACGATATCGAAAAGCTGTTGTTTGAGGACGGCTTTAATATCTGCTCGCTTTGCGACGAAACGGGGAAACTGACCTTTTCGCCCAACGTCATACACGAGACGGACGACGGTATTAACTTAATCTGAGATATCCGCTATCCCGAAACTTTGAAAAGAGCGCAGGTTTTAACCGCCATATCCGCCAAAGGCGTAAGCTACAAAATTCTGCACGAGCAGGCGCCCCTTTTCAACGACAAGCAAAGCGGGCTTATCACCACCCTTTTAAACGTGTATAACGAGGTTACGGGCAAAAACGCGAAGCCCGTTGCAATAGGCGGCGGAACGTACGCGCGCGCCCTTAAATGCGGCGTTGCTTTCGGTCCCGAGGAAGAGGGCGAAGAAAACACCGTTCATCAGGCGAACGAATATATTACGTTTGAAAAAATAGAAAAATGTCTTAAAATTTACAGACTGGCTATTGAAAGGCTGTGTTAAATGAAGAGAAAAAAGCTTTCTAAAAAGATAATATTCGCAATCGTGTGCGCGGCGGTGATAGGCTCTATTATTATCGCCGCTTGCGGCTTGCAGATTGCCTTTGTCGTCGCCGACAAAATCGAGTGCTGGCGTCCTGATTACGAGCAGGTTGATCTGACCGATATTCTTGCAAAGGATTTGGAAGATATTACGGAAGAAGATTACAAAACCCTGTACGAGCAAACGGGGCTTACTGAAATAGGCGTTAAACGCGCCTACGGCAGGGGCGCCGCAGGCAAAGCCCTTATAAAAACCGTTCAGACAAATTACTTTACCGAGCACGAGGTTCAGAACAATCTATTCGCCCCGTTCGTCTGTACCGACACAATAAACTCGTCCGTAAAGTGCATTTACCTCGAAGACGGCGATATTATCGTTTCGTCCTCCACACACATTTCGGGCGTGCGCATAGGGCACTCTGCGCTGGTTACCAACGGGTCGGCAAGGATTGTCTTAGAGGCGAACAGCGTAGGCTCGGTGAGCAGAGTAGACCCGAACGGCGTAAGCGATTTTGAAAGCCGCGTAAACTTTATGGTACTGCGCGTAAAGGACAGCTCGGCAAACGCGGAAACCAAGCAGGAAGTAATAAATTACGCTTTGCACAACCTTGTAGGTATTCCGTATGAAGGACTTGCGGGATTTTTGACAAGCAAAAACAAAATAGCCAAAACACAGTGCGCACACCTCGTCTGGTACGCATATAAACAGGCGGCGGGTATCGACATTGACGGCGACGGCGGTCTTTTGGTAACGCCTAAAGATATTGCCGCCTCGAAGCACGTTGAGGTCGTACAGGTTTTCGGCTTTGACCCCGTAAAGCTCTGGAAATAAATAAAAACAACAAAAGTCTGCGGATTTTTTCCGCAGACTTTTTCATTTTGCAAGATTATAGCTTATATCAATCATACGGCATATGTCCTCAGGCGGCAACGAGCCGTCAAGACAAACCGTTATCCAGTGCTTTTTGTTCATATGCCAGCCGCCGAATATAATTTTGCCGTCCACCATTCGTCCTATTTCTTCGGGGTCGGCTCTCAAATCGATAATTTCAACCTTTTCGTCGGAATTCAGCCCCAGCTTGTTTTTAGTTACCGTAAGTATTACGGCGTACCACTTTTTGTTGTCGCTTCTTCGCAAGACGGCGTTATCCGAAAATTTTTCCCACAAAAATTCCGGTTTGTCCCCGTATTTTTCGCCGACGTATTTTATAACCGCCTCAGAAACTTCGCTTTTAAAAACAAAAGAGTCAAAGCAGTTTTGGGCAATATCCGCCAAAGCTATTTCGTAAGCAGACCTTACGCTACCCACAAAGCCTCCCTCCGCGCCCTCGGCAAGAAAAAGGGTGTACGGCTCTTCCGTAGCCAAATCGGTAACGGTCGTTTCAACGCCGTCCGCGGTTACTTTTACCGCAAGAGAAAACTGACCGTCCATAATCTGAGTTGCGTAAATACGGCTCCCGCCCTCGGTTTTAAAGCCGTATTTTTCAAGGCGGTTAAAATCGGGCTTTTTATTTTTGAAAATGCGCTCGATTATCTTGTTCATACTTTTAAATCGTACCAGCTTTTAATCCAATGTATCGCAACGCCGAAGCCCTCTGGCAACATAGCCCTTAATTTTTCGATTTCGCCGTACATATAATGTTTGCCCTCTTCCATAAACGAAACGTCGTCCCCCTCTTCGCTGTACGTTTCAACGCCGAGCACAAGAGTTTTTCCTACGGATTCCGCATATCCGATTTCGTCCTCGGCAACGCCGTAAATCGCCCCGGCGGTATCCCGATAGCTCATCATAAATATCCTGTCCGAGTTGTCTATCATATGCGCGTATGCGGGTTTGGTCTTGCCGTTAAGCTCTACTTCGTCATCCAGCCAAAAGGGAATATCGTATTCGAATTTTATATCGGGATATACGACCGATAAGCCGAACGCAAGCGACACAAGTGAATCAATCAAAAACGCCCTGTCCCGTTCGAAATCAGGGTCCTGATGGGGCTCCACGTCTAAATGTATTCCCGCAAAGCGGTACCCGGAATTGCTTTGAAATTATACAAAGCCGTCAATCAGAGCATACAAAGGCTCGTCGTTGCGGAGCCATTGGTATTCGCCCGCAAGCCAGTATACCTTCATTCCTCTGTCCGACGCGTTTTTTATGAAGCTTTCGGTTTGTCCGTTAAAGCCGTCGTCGCAGTAGTAAACTTCGTTAACGCCGTTTTCTTCGGCAAAGGATAAATAAGTATCCGCCGACAAACTGCCGTCCCACCACCACACGCCGAGCACGGGCTTATTGCCGTTCGGGTCTATAACGCAACCGCAACAAAACAGTAAAGTCAATGCGGCGAAAAAAACCGTTAAATATTTTTTCATAAAAAAATTATATCACCCTGTCTTTATTTTAACAAGCAACTGAAAGCGCGCCGATTGATTTTTTATATAATTAATAGTATAATCCTTTTGATGCGCAAATTTTTTAAAAGCTTTAACTTAGCAGAGTGGCTTATATGGGGCATAAGCGTTGCCGCCGTTATAATCAGTTTTTTTGTTTTTAAAAATAATCAGTACCACTATCTTATCGGTTCGCTGATAGGTTTTACCGCGCTGATTTTCGTATCTAAGGGCAACCCCATAGGACAGCTTTTAACAATCGTATTCAGCGTATTTTACGGAATTATATCCTACTCGTTTAATTACTTCGGCGAAATGATTACTTACCTCGGAATGAGCACGCCTATGGCAATTGCCGCGCTCGTTTTATGGCTGAAAAATCCGTACAAGGGCAACCGAAGCGAAGTTAAGGTAAACCGCCTTTCCAAAAAAGAATGGTGCCTGTTTTTGGCGGCGGGGGCTGTGGTTGCGGTTGCGTTTTATTTTATTTTGCAAACACTGAATACCGCAAATCTCATAGCGAGCACACTTTCGGTCTTTACTTCGTTTATAGCGGCTTATCTGAATATGCGCCGTTGTAAGTACTATGCAATAGCCTACGCACTCAACGACATTGTTCTGATAGTTTTATGGATACTGGCAAGCATCGAAAACCTTACTTATCTTCCAATGGTTGTATGCTTTGCCGCATTTTTGGCGCTTGACGTTTACGGCTTTATCAATTGGAGCTTAATTGACAAAAAGCAGGCGCAAAATGAATTGACTATACAAAAAACAGAGGAATAAATTTTTAAACTCTACGGAGCGTGGGTGTTATTTTTAATTGTTTTTTGCGATAATGAATTCAGGAGGTCTAAAATGGATCAGGTCAAAATCGGGAAGTTCATTCAGGAAATCAGAAAAGAGCACTCGCTCACCCAAAGAGAACTTGCGGAAAAGCTGAATGTGTCGGATAAGACAATTTCAAAATGGGAAACGGGCAACGGACTGCCCGAAGTGAGTTTGATGCTCCCCCTCTGCTCTCTTCTGGAAATAAGCGTAAACGAACTTTTGTCGGGCGAAAGACTTGACGAAAAACAGTATCACAAAAACGCAGAGCAAAACATTATGGATTTATTAAAACAAAAGGCGGAAGCGAAAAAGAAAATTATTATGGGCGTAATTATCGTTCTGATAACAATTCTTGCGGGAGTTACGCTGATTGTAATATCGGGACTTATAGATATGCAGATATGGTTGCGTATTTTACTTATTGTAATCGCCCTTTTAATTGTCGGCACGGGGATTGGCTTGGCTTGCGTTTTGGACAGGGACGCGGGCGCGTATGAGTGCCCTCACTGCAAAGCGCGGTTTGTGCCCACGATGAAGGCTTACGT
>JAIDOO010000323.1 GCA_029063275.1 Clostridia bacterium | reverse complement strand
CTTTTATGGGGCCGCTATCGCCCGCCGCCTTTAATTCCTTTACATAATCTTTCGACCAATAAACCATAAAACCTGACACGGTTGCACCTCCGAATTCATTAAAAACTTCTACCGAATATCATTTATTTATTGCACAAGTCATCAGCTGAATTGACATTTATAAGACTTGTTTCATTTTTATATATTATAAGTGCGCAATCTTTTTCAAAACGAAAATTCGCCCATTTTCTTCCTATTTGCCGCACAATATAGTTTTCATCGTCCTTGAAAATCTGTTTTGTCATAAATCGCAACAGGTTTAGCGCATCGGCAGACTCTTTCAACACGATTTCACGGGTACTCCATCCGTCTGTTACAGGCGAATATATTTCGTGAATCATATCATAAAACAACTCTTTCCCGTTGATTGGTATTTTTCTTATTAAGTCCGCCTTTCTGCCGCAATCGAGCATACTCTTCAACAGGTCATACTGTTTACCGTCAAGCGTTATTTCATATGTTTCCATTTTCGCGCCTTATTTGACTGATTTATTTTTCAGCTGTTCTATTTGCATATAAATCGGCTGTCCGTTTTCCATAAAACACTTAAATCGGAAATCTCTTACCTCAAATTCCACTATGCCTTCATCTTCTTTAAGTACAGCTCTGTAGCCGCCGGTATCATCATTCATATTTTTAGTGTATTGCACAAACTTCGAAAAAGGAAAGCGGAAAACAAAAAAATTTGATAAAAACTGCCTTAAATCAAGCCTGTAAATCCCTTTTGCTTTATCAATCCAACCCGTGTCGACAAGACCGAGTTCTTCTTTTTTGTTTTCTATTTCTTCAACCGACCTGCAATTTTTGCCGTTTATGATAATTTCGTCCGCCCAAACCTTACAGTATTTTGTTACAGTTCTTCGCTCTAATTCTTCCAGCAGTTTCTCCAACCTGCCTTCTCCCTTTATATACCGCTTTACCCCGTCTTTATAATTTCGATAACCGTTCGGAATATTATAAATCCACTCGTCGGGGTGGTCGGGGCATCTAAATTGTAAACATAAACGCCTTATGTCAATTTGCGGATATTTTTTTGGGACAGCAAACTCGTTCCAGTCAAGACCTCTGTCTGCAAAAAAACATTCGATATTATCAATCGGTTTTTTACAAACAGGGCAAATACCGTATTCTTGCGGCAGTCTTGCCGTAATTTGGTAGATATCGAAATATTCGG
>JAIDOO010000322.1 GCA_029063275.1 Clostridia bacterium | reverse complement strand
ATATAAAAAAGGCGCGGAAACAATTTTGTTCCGCGCCTTTTTTATTTAATTTTTAAAACCGCCGAAAATATCACCGCTGCCCGATTTTATAAGTTCGAAATACGGGTCGTTTGAAAAATCGCGTTTTTTGGTATACTCGCCGCCAAGCGCCTCTATCGCAAATTTAAGCTCCTGATACTCGATAAAGTTTATGTCCTCTTCGTCTATTTTATCAAGCAAAAATTCCAAAGCGCGCTCGTCGCCGTACGCCGCAAGATAGCTTGCGTGCATAGGCAGGTTCTCCGGGTCGGTGCGAAATTCCTTCAAAAGAATATCGAAAACCTTGTCCGAACGCACCTTACAGCGCGACATAATTTCAAGCATATACTCGCGCTCGCGGTTGGCGTTATAGTTTTCCACCGCGCGCTCCAAAACGAGGTCGGCGTTTTCCTTTATGTAGTCCACGCACCTGTTTTTTAAATCTTCCGAGCTGTCCCCGTCAAGCAGCATTTCAAAATATTTGCCGATTGCCGCCTTATCCGCGCCGATTAAATTTATCGCGTAGTCGCGCTCCTCTTCACTGCCGTCCAAAAGCGGGAGTAAAAGTTTAACCGCGTTTCTGCCCTCTATGGCGTTACACAAAAACTCCGAT
This sequence comes from Clostridia bacterium, assembly GCA_029063275.1. GTDB lineage: Bacteria > Bacillota > Clostridia > Christensenellales > Borkfalkiaceae > Coproplasma. The sequence goes on along the minus strand of JAIDOO010000322.1, from coordinate 3,074 downwards.
ACGGGAACGCCCTGTTTCAAGTGAGTTGAAAGGGCTTTTACAAGCTCGTTGTCGGACATCTTCGCGTAAAAGCCGTTGGGAGTGTCGCCTACGGACTTTATAAAAGTATCGCCGAATTTTTTGTATAGCGCGGGAATAATATCCTCCCACTCGCTCTCCTTGTGCTTGTCCGCGTTCTTTTTCAGATAGTCGGCAAGCTTTTCGTCAAACATTCCGTCGAAATCGTAAAGCTTCATAAATCCCCCAAAATGGCAGTTATTTTGTCCTCTGCGGTTTCAAAAAAATCACAAAGGTTTTTGCGCGTAATATTCGCTTCGGTTATACCCGATTTAAAGTAAATCGCCGCCGACAGCGCCTTAGTATCTATTGCGGAAAGCTTACCTTCCGCTTCGAGCTTTTCATAAAGCTCCTCTGCGGTTTTTGCAAAGGCTTCGCCGTAGTCGCTGTCGATAATGGCAAAATGCGCCGAAAGACTTGCGTATGCTTCTATAAACTGTCTGCGCTTCAACCGCCCCAATTGCAGGGCACGGAACACCACTCTTTTATAAATGTTGCAGATTACTACGCCGAAAGCGTTGTCCTCGTTGCGCTCTCCGATAAGGGTCAGAATGTGCACTTTCAGCGCGTCGGGCAAAAATGCGTTTAAAAGCAAATCGCACAAAATCCCGTCCAGTCCCGCTTTTACAGCGCACTCGGCGGCAAGGTATTGAAGCTCGCCCGAAGATAAATCCGTTTCGTCAAAGCACCAACGCACGCTGTCCGATAAGTCCAATATACTGAAAAGCTTTTTAGCCTCCGTTTTTGAAAGCTTTGAAAAAGCGGCAAGCATTTTAAGTCCGTTTTCGCGCTGTTCCTGCGGCAGACGGTAAAAATAGCTCAGCTCGCCGGCTTCGCCGCTTTCCGCTCCCTCACGCGCCGCGTCGTAAAAATAACGCGCCGTAACGGACTCGGGATAAACAGTCAACAGCTTGTCGAAGGCGGCAAAGCACTCGTCGAACTTTCCGCAGTTATAGGCGGAAACCGCCTTAAAATATATCACCGAGCTGTCGTAAAAAAGCTCCTGCTCCAATTTACAGAAAAGCTTATACGCCTCCTCGTGCATCTTGTTTTCGCAACAGACGGTGGCAATTTTATAAACGTCATCGGTTGCGGTAACCTCCAAAGATAACAGCTTTTGAGCAAGAAGCTTGCTCTCTTCGCTCTTTTTTTGCTCGGTCTTGACCGCCGCGAGCGTAGTAAGCGCCTGTACGTTGTCGGGATATTTTTCTAAAATCGCAAGACACTCCGCTTCTGCCTCGTCGCACTTGTCGCAAATTATGTTGCACATTGCGATATAGTTTCTCGCCGAGCGGTAGCTGTCGTTTTCCTCGTCCACCTTTTCAAACTCTTCCACGGCTTTTTCATACTCGCCCTGTTTCATTTGCGCAATGCCGTTTGAAATAACTTCAGAGTAATCAGCAAGCTTTGGCGGATAGACGAATTTTAAAGGGTTTTCGTCGCGGCTTAAAAAGGACGAGATTATCTCGCCGCGCGCTTCCGCGTCTAAATCGTCGGTGTCGATTAACAGCTTGTTGTAATAGTACGCCGAAAAATGCTCGTTGCCTAAATTCATAAAGGCAACGGCAAGACCCTCGTACGCTTCGGAAAGCTCGCCCTCCTCGGCGCAGTCGATAAATTTGAACCAGCCGTTCACGCACTTTTCGTACAACTCGATATCGTCGAAAATTTCCGCGTACAGCATATAAGAATCCGCGTCGTTGCAGTGCAAATCCGCGTTCTTGTTCAGCATTTTCAGCGCACCTATATAGTTGTGTTCTTCGACCATGTCGGCGGCAAGCCCTATGAGCCTGTCGCTGCTTAAATCGATACCGATAGTCTTTTTCATTGTTTATTTAAAAAGTTTTTCAACGTCCTCGCCCGTAAAAACGTGGTCGGAGTTGCAATAATGGCAGTGAACCTTGACCTGTCCCTCGTCCCTTATAATTTTCAAAGCCTCGTCTTTGCCGAGCGACAAAATTACGCCCTCTATTTTTTTACGCGAGCAGTTGCACTTATATTCGGGGAAAGTCTGATAAATTTTTTCCCCCTCCAAAGCGTCCTTCAAAATTTCGTTCACTATTCCGTCCGCGCCGTACTTCCCGATAACGTCCGCAGCGTTTACAAAGCTTTGCATAGCCTCTTCCGCAGCGTCCATATTCCTCTGTTTTGTCCCGGGCAGAAGCTGCATAACCACGCCGCCCGCCGCGACGCATTTTCCGTCCTTGCACTTTACCCCGAACGCCACCGCCGTAGGTATCTGCTCGCTCTTGTCAAAGTACTGCATAAGGTTTTGCGAAATATCGTCGCCGACAAGCTCGCAGGTTCCGACGAACGGGCGGTAAAAGCCGTCGTCCTTGACAACGGTAAGATATCCCCCGTTCAGCCTGCCGTGGCACGTCCCGTCTATATAGCCGCGGATATGCCCGTTAATATCGCCCGAAACGCTGACCGTTCCGGCGTCGCCGTCCGCTTTTACCGTCAAAGAAATCGCCCCTCTTTCGCTTTTAAGGCATCCTGCCATATAAGCGGCGCAGGTCAGCATACCGCCCAGGGTTTTAGCGGAGCTTTCGTCAAGCCCGTGGATTTTTATAGCGTCGTTGACCAAATCCGTCGTTTCGAGTACGGAAAGCGAAACTTCCCTGTCGAATATCAAAGCCTTGTATAATTTATTCATAGCCGTGTACAGATAAAATTTATCCTCTCCGTTTTGTCTTTACCTAAGTGCCCTTCCGTCTGCACGGAAAAGCCCGCTCCGTTCAGCGCGGCGCAAAGCTCGTCCTCTTCGTGGATATACTGAACGTGCCGTTCGTCGCTTCTGAGATATTTTTCTCCCTGCCTTTCAAAAAATGTTAAATCCATAATCACCCTGTCGCCGTCCAGCTTGTTAAACCAGAGATAGGTCAAATCTTCGTTGTCCTCAGCGAACAGGTTGTTTCCTATTAGATTTTTCAGCTTGTAGGGCGAGCTTACGTCAAAGATAAACACGCCGCCCTTTTTCAGACAGGAATAAACGCGCGAAAAGGCGGTTTTAAGTC
>JAIDOO010000321.1 GCA_029063275.1 Clostridia bacterium | reverse complement strand
CCGCATACGCGAGGTCGCGAGGTCTCGTGGGCTCGGGAGGTGTATAAGAGACAGATTTGGGACTGCGCGGCAGAACCAACACTATTTTGCAGTCTGCATTCTTCCGCGTCAATCCCCAGATTATGCCCTACGACAAAGCTATCGAATATATGAAGTATATGGCTAAAAAATCGTTCGGCAGAAAGGGCGACGCAATTGTTCAGATGAACTACAACGCAATAGATTCAGCCGCAGGCGACAACCTTATAAAAATCGACGTTCCCGCATCATGGGCTAACGCCACCACGGGCGCCGAAATGGTACAGGGTCATGCGGACAAGTATTATCAGGAAATTATCAAACCTATTTTGTACCTCGAAGGCGACAAGCTCAAATCTTCGCAGTTCAACGCCGACGGACACGTTCCCACGGGTACTACCAAGTTTGAAAAACGCGGCGTTGCCGTTCTCGTTCCCGAAATCGACATCGTTAAGTGCGTACAGTGCGGCTCGTGCTCGTTCGTATGCCCCCACGCTTGTTTAAGACCCGCTCTTATGGCGACCGGCTCCGAAAGACCCGAAAGCCTTACTTCGAAGGCGGCAATCGGACTTCCCGGCTACGACTACAAGATGCAGGTATCTCCCCTCGACTGTATGGGTTGCGGCGTGTGCGCAACCGTCTGCCCCGTAAAGGACGGCGGTGCAATCAAGATGATTCCTCTTGCAGAATCGCTTGCTAAGCACGAGGACGCTAACTGGGAATATGCGGTAGACCTCCCCGCAGTAGACACATCTAAATTCAGCGTCAGCACCGTTAAGGGCTGTCAGTTCGCTACTCCCCTCTTCGAGTTCTCGGGTGCGTGCGCAGGCTGCGGCGAAACCCCTTACGTAAAAGTCGTAACCCAGCTCTTCGGCGAAGATATGGTTATTGCAAACGCTACGGGTTGCTCGTCGATTTACGGCGGCTCGTCGCCCACATGTCCCTACACCACCAACAAACAGGGCAGAGGTCCCGCTTGGGCTAACTCCCTGTTCGAAGATAACGCGGAATTCGGTTACGGTATGAATCTTGCATACTCCGCAAGAAGAAAAGCCGTTAAAGACAAGGTTGCAAAGCTTGCCGAGCTTTGGGCAAACAACGAAGTTGCTAAATTCGCTTGCGAGAATTACCTCAACGCATTCGAAGACAGAGAGCCTTCGAAAAAAGCCAGTGCAGAGCTGTTACAGCTTCTGGAAGGCTGCAAGGACTGCGGCTGTGAGGCTGATACGCTTGTAAAAGAAATCCTTGCAGACAAAGACTGTCTTGCAAAGAAATCCGTATGGATTTTCGGCGGCGACGGTTGGGCTTACGATATCGGCTACGGCGGACTTGACCACGTACTCGCTTCCGGCGAAGACGTAAACGTACTCGTCCTCGACACCGAGGTTTACTCCAACACAGGCGGTCAGGCTTCGAAGTCGACCAACATCGGCGCGGTTGCCAAATTCGCTTCCGCAGGCAAGAGAGTTAAGAAAAAGGATTTGGGTATGATTGCAAAATCCTACGGCTACGTTTACGTTGCACAGGTTGCAATGGGCTCGAACCCCGCTCAGCTCCTTAAAGCTTTGACCGAGGCGGAAGCATATCACGGACCTTCGCTTATCATTGCTTACGCTCCCTGCATCAACCACGGTATAAATATGACCAAGAGCCAGCTCGAAGAAAAGGCGGCTGTAGACTGCGGATACTGGCAGTTGTACAGATATAATCCCGACGGCGAGGTGTTCACCCTCGATTCAAAGGATCCCACCGCAAGCTATCAGGACTTCCTGGTAAGCGAAACCCGCTACGCTTCGCTTGTAAAGACTCAGGGCGAAGACGTTGCAAAAGAGCTGTTCAGGAGAACGGAAGAGTCGGCTAAGGCTCGTCTTGAAAGCTACAAGAAGCTTGCAACAAGCCAGCCTGCCGCCGCACCCGCTCCTGCGGCTAAACCTGCGGCAAAGGCTACGGCAGCGAAAGCTCCCGCTAAGAAAGCAACTGCGGCAAAAGCTACGGCAAAGCCCAAGGCAGAAGCTAAAAAGCCCGCAGCTAAAAAAGCTACAACAACCAAGAAAAAATAATGCTTAAATAATTAAAGCCCTGCGGCGTACGCCGCAGGGCTTATTTTTTTAATTTATTTAGTGATGTCTTTGTATGCTTCGGGA
>JAIDOO010000320.1 GCA_029063275.1 Clostridia bacterium | reverse complement strand
TTAAGTCGTCGGCAGCGGCAGATGTTGATAAGAGACAGATTTTGCACACCCGTAAAATTTTCCGTTTTTACCGTTCCGCAAGACGAGTTTTGCTCCACAACGAGGACATATTCCCGCGCGAATATTATACTGCATAGTTTTTACATTATTGATGTGCTCAGCTTCGCCGACTATATTGTTTTCCTTTAAAGCAAGAATCTTATTATAGTATCTTTCCATTTGATAGTGGGATAACACTATTCCGGTATCCTGATTAATTCTTTGCTGTAAACTGTCAATATAACATACGCTTGCCGCTCGCACATTAGCTATATCTGCGCCATCCAAAAATACTACCAGATTTTGAAAGACGTTTCTTGCTTTTATTTGTTTGGACAGCCTATAAATGTGGGTTGTATTTTGTTTTACAGGATTATAGAGTTTATGCTTTTCATTACCGAACGCCAAAACCTGTGTCCATTCGCGGCGGCTCTCATTTGCGAATATCATCCCTGAATAATTTTTTGTTTCAATTACCCATATCCCGAATTTGTTTATGTATATATGATCAATCTGACAAGAATGCCCTTGTCCGTCAGCAAAAATTAAATTGTTTATAACATATCTTTCGCCGACCTTCGTGTTGCCCAAGACATTAGCAACGATAACCTCGCCCTCATTGCCTTTGTCTTTGGCGTAATTTTCGCCGCCTTTAGTTTTAGCAACGACAACGCTAACAATTACTATTAAAACGATCGCCGCAATAATCAAACAGACAATTAGCATAAAATCTACTCCTACAAATTCTTAAACTGGTATTCGTACAGCTCTTTGTAAAGACCGTTAAGCTTCATAAGCTCTTCATGGGTGCCGCGCTCTTTTATGCCGTCCGCGATAACGATTATCTCGTCAGCGTTTTTGACGGTGGAAAGGCGGTGGGCGACGACGAGGGTCGTTCTGCCCTCGGACAGCTTGCCCAATGCGTCCTGAATGAGCATTTCCGTCGCGTTATCCAGCGCGGAGGTCGCCTCGTCCAAAATGAGTACGGGCGGATTTTTCAAAAAGGCGCGCGCAATAGCTATCCGCTGTTTTTGCCCGCCCGAAAGCTTTACACCTCGCTCGCCCGTGGCGGTATCGTAACCTTCGGGGAGCCTTTCGATATACTCGTGTATATTCGCCTTTTTCGCCGCCCCGATAATTTCTTCCTCGGTGGCTTCGAAGTTGCCGAACGCGATATTTTCGCGTATCGTTCCGTTGAACAGAAAAACATCCTGCTGGACTATGCCGATATTTTTCCTCAGCGACTGCCTGTCAAGGGTG
>JAIDOO010000032.1 GCA_029063275.1 Clostridia bacterium | reverse complement strand
CATCCGCTTCGAAGAGCCGTCTTGCGATATTAATCCCGTGGGCTGTGTTCTGACAATGGTGGGCACCGGCAGTGAAATGAACGGCGGCTCGGTTATCACCAACCATGAACAGAAGCTTAAAATCGGACACGTTTTCGGGGAAAAGGTGTTCCCCAAATTCTCTATAATGAACCCCGAATTTACCTACACTTTGCCAAAATACCAAATGGTGTCGGGAATTTACGATATAATGTCGCACATTCTCGAACAGTATTTTTCGGACACGGACGACAACACGAGCGATTATATTATGGAAGGGCTTTTGCGTTCGCTCGTCCACAGCGCGGATATCGCGGTGGAAAATCCTACCGATTACGAAGCGAGAAGCAATATTATGTGGACGGCAACCTGGGCGCTGAACACGCTTGTAGCAAAGGGCAAAACCACCGATTGGATGGTTCACATGCTGGGTCAGGCGGTTGCCGCCCATACGGACGCAACCCACGGTATGACTCTCGCCGCCGTTACTATGCCGTACTACAAATACATTCTTCCCTACGGCACGGCTAAATTTGCACGCTATGCCGTAAACGTATGGAACGTAAACCCCGAAGGCAAAACTCAAAAGCAAATAGCGGAAGAGGGGTTAAAGGCTATGGAAAAATGGATGAAAAAAATCGGGCTTGTTATGAATATAACAGACCTCGGCGCAAAAAAGGATATGCTTGACGGAATGGTAAAAAGCACGCTTGTTATGGACGGCGGCTACAAAGTACTGAACGAGGAAGATATCCGCGCCGTTTTACAAGCAAGTTTTTAATTTGGCTTGGAGTAAACCATGAAAAGAATATTAGGGGTAGTGCTGATAATTATGGGATTATTGGGATTGACCGCCTGCGGAAACAACAACGGAACCAAACCCGCCGCAGGAATTGCAAGTAAAGTTCTTATAGCTTACTTTTCATGCACAAATACAACGCAGGCAATAGCGCGGCATATCCAAACCGAAACGAAAGGAACGCTTTACGAAATAGTCCCGGAAGAGCCCTACACGGCGGAAGATCTGCGGTATTATACCGGCGGCAGAGCCGACCGCGAGCAAGCCGACCCAACCGCACGTCCCGAAATAAGCGGCGAGGTTGAAAATATCGAAAAATACGATTTGATATTTTTAGGCTATCCCATTTGGCACGGGCAGGCGCCGAAGATTATTTATACTTTTTTGGAAAGCTACGATTTTTCGGGTAAGACGATAATTCCGTTCTGCACGTCGCACAGTAGCTCAATAGGTTCAAGCGATACAAATTTACACTCTCTCGCCCCTGACGCGGAATGGGTATCGGGCAGAAGATTTGCTTCGGGAGCTTCGCAAAAAACGGTTGCCGATTGGATAGAAAGTCTAGATATAAAACTTACGCCCGACGTGGCGAATTTCGATTTGGAAAACGGTGAAAACGGACGCGCGCCGACTGTTATGCTCAACAGCGGATATGAAATGCCTGTTCTCGGAATCGGAACGTACAGCCTGCACGGAGAAACGTGCGTTAATTCTGTTTTGTCTGCGCTTGAAAGGGGCGTCAGGCTGATTGATACAGCCTATATGTACGGCAATGAAAAAGAGGTCGGGCAAGCTGTACGCAACAGCGGCATACCCAGAGAAGAAATTTTCGTCATTACAAAAATCTATCCCGGCGCGCAGTATGCAAACCCTGAAAAAGCAATACAGGACGCGCTTGACGCACTCAATATAGGTTACATAGATATGATGCTTTTGCACCATCCCGGCTCAAACGATGTTAAAGCATATTTGGCAATAGAGAAATTCGTAGAACAAGGCAAAATACACTCTATCGGGCTGTCGAATTGGTACATTGAAGAGATAGACGATTTCATCTCGCAAGTAAATATTATGCCTGCGCTTATACAGAATGAAATACACCCTTACTATCAGGAGCAAGCCGTAGTGCCGTATATGCACAATCTCGGTATTGTTATGCAGGCGTGGTATCCGCTCGGAGGCAGGGGCTTTACGGGGGCATTGCTAGCGGACAGTACGATTACAGAAATCGCTGCATCTCACGGTGTTTCTTCCGCACAAGTTATTCTGCGCTGGCATTTGCAACGCGGAGTGGTCGCTATACCGGGTTCGTCAAATCCTGAGCATATACTTGAAAACATATCCGTGTTTCACTTTTCGTTAAGCGATGAAGAGATGAGTGCAATTGCCGCGCTCGACAGAAACGAAAAGCACGATTGGTATTGAGATTGAATTATAAAATCCGGCTACTGTGCAATAAATGAAATACAATTGACGCGGTTGCGATGACCTGATTGTAAGTAAACGTATGAAGCTATTTTCGGAGCAAAAAATTTTCGGTATGCTTTCTTTACTCTTAATACCCAGAAGGAAACTTGGACGGCTTAATTCGGAAGAACGCAAAATATACGGTCTTGATTATCTGATAAATAAGTTAAAAAAAATTATATTTAAAAAGGAACTTTAAAAATGAAAAACGTTATGATAGTTACAAGCTCGCCGAGAAAGGGCGGCAATTCGGAAATTTTGGCGCAGAAATTTGCCGAGGGTGCAAAAGCCGCAGGGAACTCGGTGCAGTTTGTCGCGGTGCGCGATGTTAATCTGAAATTCTGTACCGGCTGTATGGCATGCCAGTCGATGGGCAAGTGTATTTTAGACGACGGAATGAACGCGCTTTATGATAGCTTTCAAAGCGCGGACGTAATCGTATTTGCTACGCCCGTGTATTATTACTCGGTATGCGGACAGCTTAAAACCTTTCTGGACAGATTAAATCCGCTGTACGGGCGCAAAAACAGCTTTAAAGAGGTTTATCTTCTTGCAACGGCGGCGGACGGCGACAAACGCGCAATGGACGGTTGCGTGAGCGATATTCAAGGCTGGATTGACTGCTTTGACGGCGTAAGCTTAAAGGGAGTGGTCTGCGGGGTAGGAGTAACCGAAAAGGGTGAAATAAACGATACCGCTTTCCCCGCGCAAGCCTATGAAGCGGGTAAGGCTGTCTGAATAAAATAAAATTAAAAAGTCTAAGTCGTTTGACTTAGGCTTTTTTTATGCGCAGTTCGGCAAGGAAGATGAATTATTGGCGAAGCTGCGCGCTTGTTTATTTAATCATTTATTCAAGCACCCGCCATAGTGCCATTTTGTAATTTAAGTAATTATCCCTTTAAGTGCATCTTTTACGGAGTTTTTATATAAATGGTCATTATATGTAAAATAGTCGTCAAGAACTCTATTAGTCCTGTCTAAAAAATCGTCTATCCAAAGTTCTTTGAAATATACAACAGCTTTATCTAATATTTGTTTTAAATCAGAAATTTGAACTTGGTATTTATCTTCTTTGTAAATGTTATGACTTATAGCATCATTTCTTATGTTTTTAATTGAAGTTTCAATATTATTATCAATTCTTATGTTTTTAACATACACTGTTGTGTTTAAATTTCTTCGTATAAAACCCTTCATATTTCGCAAAGTCAAAACATCTTCGCCTTCGTCTAAAATCAGCTTACAGATATTTAAACATATTTTTTCTTGTATTAGTTTCATAACATCAAGAAGAAAATATTCATATTCAGCATAAGTCTTAACATATTTATTGCCACCAAATTTTTCTTGTATGGCTTGCATATAAAATATCAAGTTATATGTGTCTTTAATGGTGCTTAAAATCGTTTCATAATATTTTAAATATTTTGCTTTTATATCTTCATTTATTAAACTTTTATCAATATTTATCATAATTAAAATTTAAGTTAAGTAGTTAATAATCTACGAATACAATCATCGTTCACAAAGCAGGTTTGACAACGGTGGAGATATGGGGAATTAGGGAGCTTTATAAAACTATCACCTTTATCTAACAACTCTGCGCCTTTTCCGCAGTCTATAACATTCATTGAATGTTGTATATTCGCTGTTTTTAAGCAAACCTTTGTAGGCAAGTTATATTTAATAAGTCCTGTAACAACGCTTGCTCTTGGGTCTTGCGTAGCTACGATTAAATGAATACCACTTGCGCGACCTTTTTGAGCAATTCTGACAATATATTCTTCTACCTGCTTTTTGCTTGTCATCATTAAATCAGCTAATTCGTCAATAACAATAATACGACGCTCGCCGTCATACTTTTTCAAACCTTTACGCTCCATTTCGCTATATCTCCGTTCCATTTCGCCAACGCAGAATTTAAGCCATTCAAGCGCAGAAGAAGTATCTTTACATACCTTTTCAATACGGTTATGTATATCTTTCTCATATATGCCAAACTCCGCACCGCCTTTGGGGTCTATCATAACTAAATTCGCCGAAGAATAGACGAGTAGTTGCATAGCCAAACTATTTAAGACAACGGATTTACCGCTTCCCGTAGTACCTGCTACAAGAATATGAGCGCACTCGTCAAAGTTAGTTATAATATAATCTTCTGTACCTTGCCCAAAGCAAATATAACCCTTTTGCTTGCCGTTAATATCGGCGGAAATAACATTTTTCAATGTTTCTTCGCAATTACCGACACCGACAAATCCCCGTTGTTTTCTTTGTCTTGTAACAGTAAAACCTCCGTTTGGATTTTTCTCATAATTATAGCCTTGCATATTATTCAAAATTTCCATAGCTCTTTTTAATGAATTATCAGTATAAGCACCACCCGAAAAATTATATCTAAATTCTTGGGGTGCTTGTATGCCGTCAACATATTCTGTTTTTACTCCGCATTGCTGAAAAAACTTTTCAAGGTCTTGACCCTCTGCGCAGTCTTTTCCGTATTTCGTTACCATATTTTTTTTACCTTTTAATGTGTAAATAAG
>JAIDOO010000319.1 GCA_029063275.1 Clostridia bacterium | reverse complement strand
CATAAGTATGACTTCGCCGCCGAACAAAAACGCGCGCGCGATTGCAACTCTTTGCGCCTGTCCGCCCGAAAGCTTTATAGGATAGCTGTCGCGCTTATCGTAGAGCCCGACCCGCATTAACGTTTCATCGATTTTTGCTCCGTCCTTGCAAATCAGCGAAAGATTTCCGTAAACGGTCAGATTTGGCACAAGTCTCGGAGTTTGAAAAATGTATGAGCATCCGACTTTTGTTACGCTTCCGCCGTACTCCGTAAGCCCTGCTATTATATTTAAAAGAGTGGTCTTTCCGCTACCGCTTTCGCCGAGAACGCAGGTAATTTTACCCTCTTCGAGGCTAAGATCCAAACCGTCGTATACTACGTTTTTACCGTAGCTTTTACTTAAATTTTTAATCTCAATCATTTCCGCCCTCCTTTTTGCTCCATTTGTAAGTTATCCTTGCAAACTGCGAAAAGGCTATTTCCACGATAAAGCCTATTACAACGGCGGCAACCGTAAGAGCCGCAAGGCGGGGCGTGTCGAGATACAGTCTTGCCGTCTGCATAAGGTTGCCCAGACTTCTGTAAGTGCTTGCAAGCACCTCGGCGGAAATCATTATTTTAAGCCCGAGCGAAATATCCGCACCCGTCTGCGAAAGGATATTAGGACACGCGGACGGCAGATATATTTTGAAAAGCCTGTCCCTTTTACTTATCCGATAAACGTCCGCCATTTCCCTTAGACCATCGTCTATTCCGCCTATCGCGGCGGAAATCTGCGAATAAATCATAGGAAAAAGCACAAGCACAGTAACTATAACGGGCGCGGCTCCCGGAGTAGTCCATATAAGAAGAATAAGTATTACCGCAAGCGTGGGAAGGGTGCGCAAAATTACCATAAAAGGCTTTAACGCCGCCGCAACAATTTTACTGCATGCGGAGAGTGCGGCGCAAGCTAGCGCAAGCACAAACGAAATTACAAACCCGACCGCCGTCCTTAAAAAGGTAAACCCGACCGCCGTCCAAAACGTTTTTTGTCCCAGACAAATAAAAAAGCTTTTAACCGTTTCGCCGAGCGACGGAATTATATAATCGTTTCTTACGCTGTAATATGCGATTATCCAGACCAACGCAATTAAAACGAGCGCGGCAACAGAGCAGATAATATCGAGCTTTCTTTTAATAAAAAACCGCTTAACCATTATACGAGCTCGACATATTCTATGCCGTGGTTTTTAAGAATAACTTTCAGCGTAAGCCCGGGGACTGCCGCAAGATTTACCACCCCTACCTTTTTACCTTTTAACTGCGACAAGTTGTCGGCGGAAATCTTTGTACCGCTATTTGACAGCAGGTATAAATTGCCGTGGGTAAGCGTTGCAACCATTTTATACTTTTCGCCGCTACCTAAAAGTTTAACCGCCACGTTAACGGGAAGAACACAGACGTCAGCTTTGCAATCGCCTGCAACATAGGTCTGTATCAAAGTAGAATCAACAACGTTGTAATTTACGGCAACGTCAAAAGCTTTTTCGCCTGCCATAAGATTTGCAAGTCCGAGCGCGGGCGCGCCGTCGGGCATATAGACCGACACACCGCCGCTATATGATTCCGACCTGATTTCACCGTCCCAGAAAAAGCTATCCGAAGCCGTGCCGAAAGCAGTTTCGCTTACGGAATTGAATTCCTGCATAAACGCGTTTATTTCGTCTTTATCGTCGTAGGCATAAGTCAGGTTAATGCCGCAGTTTTTAATTACGTCCTTTGTAAGATTTGCCGCAGTAAAAGTCGGACTCATACCTTCAGTCAGGTGCGACTGTACGGCGCTTATTACCGATTGGGCAGAAGTACTTTCACTCAAAAGCCAGTCTTTATTCCCGGAAACGGCGTCTAAAAAATCCCCCATAAACGAGGTGTTCAAAAGCTCGTTTTTTGCAACTATCACTGCCTGCGGGTAACCGTTTTCGCCGCCGTACAATTCCTGCAAATCGCCTGCGAATTCAAGGGACGGAACAGCGTTCACCCTGGTACTTGCGGCAGGCTCGGCAACGACGTAGTAATCGAAATCACCCGTAACGCCGACTTGCGCCGCCGTAATCGCAACCAGGTTTACGGCACCGCTATCTGTACCGCCGCCGCAGGCGGAAAAACCGACTGTCGTAAATACGGCAAGACTTGCGCATAAAAGCGCGGTAAAAAATTTTTTCATAATAACTCCTTTCGGTATCAGGTTATTGCCTTTTACCTCAAAAAATATTTTAAACCTTTGACATAAGCGTCTTTGCGGTAACGCCCGCAATCATTCCTATCCTGCCCGTAAGAGTATTTATCAACTCCGTAGGTGCGTCCACAATAACACTCATAACCGAAACCTTTTTCTCTCTGTAAGGGACTCCCAATCTTCCCACTATATAATCTCCGAATTCGGATAAAAGCGCGTTAATTTCAGCGCTCGCACTCCTGTCCTCGACTATAATACTTAAAACGGCAAGTCTTTTTTCGGTCATATAAAACTCCTTTACGCGCAGGCGTACCTTTGCGTTCAGCGTTTCATATTTTATCATACGGCTCAAAATTTTACAAGCGTTTGCATAACTTTTTACGCTTGCCGCATACTGCTTATATGAAAAAGCTTATGTTTTTAATTGCGTCGATACTTGTTATCGGCACAGCATGCGTTTCGGCAGGCTGTAGCGCCCAAGGCGGTCCGGACGCAAACGATGAACGTTCTTACAATATCGAACAGCAAAACAGCGAAGTAGAAATCCCCGAAGAAAACGACGACAACTGCAACGACGACTGCAAAGACGGCAATTGCGAAGACAAGCTTCCCGAAAGCATACCCGAATTCAACTTTAAACCGCACAGACCTTACAATATGCAAGGCAGACGCAACCACGAGCGTGAAACGGTTGACGATGTTGACGGCGACGGCAATGAAGACGAAAACGAAGCGCCCGAACGCGTTGAGCACGTTCGCCCGCATAAAACCCGTCCGAACAGAAACAACCCGACGCCCAGACCTATGCCTTTAAAACCCAGAAAATAAAAATACGGACCGACTTAAGTTTAAGTCGGTCTTTTAAATAATTTTTTAATATTTCTCTTGATTTTTAGCCTGTACAAAAG
>JAIDOO010000318.1 GCA_029063275.1 Clostridia bacterium | reverse complement strand
TATATAAACTGTTCAAAAAAATTTACTGCGTAAATTTTTCGTGAGATTGCTATGGTCGTGAATTTCTTTACGGGCGAAATGAATCCGCCCTTGAAATTCTCGGCGTTAATTATATAAACGGTTCACGAAAACATTCCGTGAGTTTGCCGATTTTGCTTGTCCGCGCAATTTTTTTTAAAATCGCGTAAAAATTTTTTGTTTCCCCCTTTACAAACAACGATTAATATAGTATAATCCATTAGGTAAAGGACAAATTTTTGCCGAAAAGCGGCGAATTTTATTGTTAAAATTTTCCAAAAACGGCAAATGAGTGCAAAATTAGCATTTTAATACAGTGTATTAGTATATATCGCTTTTTCAATATTGTCAACTGATTTAACTGCGTTATTGAAAATTATTTTTTTATGAGAATAGATAAATTTTTAAAGGTTTCAAGAATTTTAAAGCGGCGCACCCTTGCGCAGGAGGCTTGCGATAAGGGAAAGGTTGCGGTGAACGGCAAGGACGTAAAACCGGGACATAAAATAAAGGTCGGCGACGTGGTTGAAATTGCTTACGTCGACGGAAGCGTCAAATTTATCGTAAAAGAGATTAAAGAAACGGTCAAAAAGGACGAAGCTTCAACCCTGTACGAGATTATTTAGTTCACAAAATTTTCGCGCCGATCTGCGCGGAGGGCTTTCCACCCACTGCCGCAAAAAAGGCACAGATATGCTAAAAAGCGCGGTTTTGCTTGCACCGCTAATTAATAAATTATTAAGGAAACCAAATGAAAATAAAAAAGATAAGCGCGATAATCTGCGCGGGCGGCTCGGGCGAGCGGGCTAAGCTCGGAAAAAACAAACTGCTTGCCGACCTGTACGGCGCGCCCGTGCTTTGGCACACGCTTAAAAAATTTGACATTCCTGAAATAGACGAGGTTATAGTTTCCTCGTCTAAAATTGATTTAGCGGAGATTTCGGCAATAGCCGCCCCTTTCGGCTGTAATATAGTCTTGGGCGGAAACACCCGTACGGAGAGCGTTAAAAACGCACTGAACGAGGTTACGGGCGACATTGTTTTAATCCACGACGGGGCAAGACCCTTTGTTTCGCGCGAACTGATTTTAAACTGCATCGAAAGCGTAAAAACTTACGGCAGTGCGGTCTGCGCCGTACCCGCAACCGACACCGCAGTCTACGGGCACTATTCGGTCATAACCGAAAGGCTTGACCGCTCCTCCCTCTACCGCGTACAGACGCCGCAGGGATTTTTTACCGACGATATAAAATACGCCTACGACCTTGCGGGCGACAAACAGTTCGGCGACGACAGCGAGATTTACGGCGAGTACATAGGAATGCCGCGGCTTATCGACGGCGATCCCTCAAACAGCAAGCTCACGTACAAGCAGGACTTTGAAAAAGCTATCCCGCACATAAATTTGACGGGAGGATTGCGCTCGGGCTTCGGTTGCGACGTTCACGCTTTCGGCGAGGGAACGCACGTTACCCTTTGCGGAGTTAAAATCGTGTGCGAAAAATCCCTCGTCGCGCACAGCGACGGCGACGTAGCCGTCCACGCGGTTATGGACGCGCTTTTATCTGCGGCGGGGCTTGAAGATATCGGACACTACTTTCCCGACACCGACCCCGAATTTTGCGGCGCGGACAGCGTTAGGCTTTTAAAGCGGGTTGTAAATTTGTTGAGGGACAAGGGCTACTCCCCCGCCTGCATTTCCGTAAGCATACAGGCGGAAAAGCCCAAGCTTGCACCCTATATAAATCAAATGAAGCAAAATTTAGCAACCGCGTGCGGAATTGCCGTCGAACAGACGGCGGTTGCCGCAGGAACGTGCGAGGGGCTGGGATTTGTGGGCGAAGGCTTAGGAATTGCCGCCTACGCCACAGCTTCGCTCAATAAGATATAAAATAAGGTAGAAATAATGGTAAAGACAAATAAGCTTGCTTTTTACATACTGCTTTCAATCGCGCTGGCGTTTTTTGCGGTAACTCTTATTCTTCTGTTCGTGCCCGAGCCCAAGCCGGTTACGATTACCGAAAAATTTTTTGTAGATAATAACAACGAGTTACACGGCACGATAAGAAACGACAGCGGTAAAGACATCACGTTTACCCAAAGCAGGCAACAGATAACCGTATCGATGCACGTGCACCACTCTGCGGGTAATTAT
>JAIDOO010000317.1 GCA_029063275.1 Clostridia bacterium | reverse complement strand
ATAGAGCATTTTGACAAAATAATAGCAATCGACCAACAGCCTATCGGCAGAACGCCGAGGAGCAACCCCGCAACCTATACGGGCGTGTTCACTATGATACGCGACCTTTTTGCCGCAACTCCCGACGCAAAAGAAAAGGGCTATAAGAGCGGCAGATTTTCGTTTAACGTGGCGGGCGGCAGATGCGAACACTGTCAGGGCGACGGCATTATAAGAATCGAAATGCACTTCTTGCCTGATATATACGTTCCCTGCGAGGTGTGCGGCGGCAAACGCTATAACCGCGAAACGCTTGACGTAAAATACAAGGGCAAGTCCATATCCGACGTTTTGGAAATGACGGCGGAAGAGGCGGCGGAGTTCTTTAAGCCGGTAACTTCCATTTACAATAAAATTTCCACTCTTTGCGACGTGGGCTTGGGCTATGTGAAACTTGGGCAGAGCTCGACCACCCTTTCGGGCGGCGAGGCTCAGCGCGTAAAGCTTGCGACCGAGCTTTCAAAGCGCAGTACGGGCAGAACCTTTTATATTCTCGACGAGCCGACTACCGGTCTGCATAGCTACGACGTGGATAAGCTTGTCAAAATTCTTGCAAGGCTTCGCAGCGGCGGCAATACCGTGCTTGTAATAGAACACAATCTCGACGTTATAAAAACTGCGGACTGGATTATCGATTTGGGACCCGAAGGAGGCGACAAGGGCGGTACCGTAGTCGTAACGGGCACGCCCGAAGATGTTGCAAAGTGCGGTCAAAGCTATACGGGACAGTTTTTAAAGCAAATTCTGCAATCATAAAAGGAATGAAATATGAACGTTTATAAAACTTTGCCCGTTCCGGAAAGCAAAAACTATATTCTGCGCGAAGTGCGCGAACGCGACGCGGACGACCTTTTAAAAGTCTATTCCGACGAAAAAGCAGTGCCGCATTTTAACGGCGACAATTGCCACGGCGACGATTTTCATTATACCGCGATGGAGAGAATGAAACAGGCAATATCGTTTTGGCTGTTCAGTTACGAAAACGGATATTTCGTACGTTGGGCGGTAGTTGAAAAATCGAGCGGAAAGGCTGTCGGAACAATCGAGCTATTTCACCGCGACAGCGATAAGGATTATTTCGATAACTGCGGTCTGTTGCGCCTTGATCTGATAAGCGACTGCGAACGGGTTGAAGTTATAGAGGAAATTGTTTCGCTTTTAAAGGATTCCGCTTTCGACTGGTTCTACTGCGATAAAATCGCCACTAAAGTAAATCCGTTTGCCGACGAAAGAAAAACGGCTGTGGAAGCTTTGGGTTTTAAGCTCTGCGAAGAGCCGCTTGTCGGGGACGGCGGTGAAAAGTATTTTGATTATTACGTTTTAAAAAAATAATAAC
>JAIDOO010000316.1 GCA_029063275.1 Clostridia bacterium | reverse complement strand
GGTAAAATATTTATTGTATGGTAAAGGGGCTTTTTGATAATGAGCTTCGGCTTGAAAGTTTCCATAACGGAACAAATTTCAGAGCCTATGAGTTTTTCGGCTGTCATAGAATTTCTGAAAGCGAGTACGTTTTCAGAGTCTGGGCGCCTCACGCTAAATCCATAAAAATTATCGGATTGGGGCAGAACGGAGTTGATATGGTTCGGCTTTCCGATAACGAAAGCTTTGAAGCCGTAACGCTTGCGGAAGAGGGGCAGTTGTATGCTTACTGCATATCAACCTATGACGGCAGAGAAATTGTAAAAGCCGACCCTTACGCTTTTGCTTCAGATATACCAAAATCGTTTTATTCAAAGGTTGTCGACCTGAAAAAGGGCGGTAGGTACCACCCCGAAATACCCGATTTCGGACAACCCGTAAATATTTATGAAGTAAGCCTTCTGTCCTGGAAAAGACATAAAGACAACTCATATTATACTTACTCAGAGCTTGAAAAAGAGCTTGTGCCTTACGTCAAAAACCTGGGTTATACTCACGTTGAGTTTATGCCCGTAACCGAATTTCCTTACGACGGTTCGTGGGGTTATCAGGTAACGGGATATTTCGCGGTAACGGCGAGACTTGGAACGCCTGCGGAATTCAAAAGTTTGATTGACGCTTTCCATGCAAACGGCATCAAAGTTATTCTGGACTGGGTTCCCGCGCATTTTCCCAAAGACGGTTGGGGGCTTTACGAATTCGACGGTCAACCTTTATACGAATGTCCGCTGTGGGACAGAATGGAACACACGGGTTGGGGCACTAGGAAGTTCGATTTCGGCAGAGGTGAAGTTGACAGCTTTCTTTTGTCATCTGCGGCGTTTTTCTTCGATATTTACGACGTGGACGGTTTGAGAGTTGACGCTGTTGCCTCGATGCTCTATCTCAACTACGATAAATGCGACGGCGACTGGACGCCTAATATTTACGGCGATAACAGAAACCTCGAAGCAATTGAATTTATCAAAAAGTTCAATACGACCATTAAAGACAATTTTCCGCACGCAATTATATGTGCAGAAGAGTCTACGGCGTACAACGGCGTTACCGAAAAAATAGAGAGCGGCGGACTCGGTTTTGACTACAAATGGAATATGGGCTGGATGAACGACGTTTTGTTCTACTGTCGGCAGGACCCTTATTTCAGAAGTTATCACCACAATAAGATAACGTTTTCACTCGTTTACGCTTTTTCCGAAAATTTCATTTTGCCGTTATCGCATGACGAGGTTGTGCACGTCAAAGGCTCGATAGTGAACAAAATGTGGGGAGAGTACGGTGATAAATTTGCGGGCGAGCGCGCCTTGTTGGGATTTATGTACGCTCACCCCGGAAAAAAGCTCAATTTTATGGGCTATGAAATAGCGCAGTTTAAAGAATGGGATTTTACTACCGGAATAGATTTTTGCCTTTTAAAGTTTGAGAAGCACCGCAAAATGACGGCGTTTGTTAAAAAGCTTAATAGCTTTTATCTGAGCAACAAACCGCTTTACGAAATTGAAAAAAGCTGGGAAGGCTTTGAGTGGCTTTCGGTTGACGACAGCTTTAACAACGTTTTAGCATTCAGCAGGTATTCCAAATCGGGTGAAAGTATAACGGCGGTTATAAATTTTTCGGGCGTAGATATTAAAGATTACCGCATAGGTATCAGACAGGGAAGATACCGACTGGTTTTTAATACCGATTTAAAAAGCTTCGGCGGCGACGGAAAAACGATAAGGAAAGTATTCACAACTAAAAAAATTGCAAGTCATGGAAAGGATTACTCGATATCAATCGATATACCAAGACTGTCTTGCATATATTTAAAATCAGAAATTTATTAATTAAGGGGATAATTTGATGTTAACAAAAAAAGAATGTGTTGCAATGTTGCTTGCGGGCGGACAGGGCAGCAGGCTGTATGCACTGACAAACAATATTGCCAAGCCTGCGGTATCTTTCGGCGCTAAGTACAGAATTATTGACTTCCCGCTGTCAAACTGTATCAATTCGGGAATCGATACGGTAGGCGTGTTGACGCAGTATCAGCCGTTGGTGCTGAACGAATACGTCGGCAACGGTCAGCCGTGGGATTTGGACAGAACCTTCGGCGGCGTACATATTCTGTCGCCTTATGAGGCAAAGACGGATACTTCCTGGTATAAGGGCACGGCAAACGCAATTTATCAGAATATCAGATTTATGAAGATGTACGACCCCGAATACGTTTTGATACTCTCGGGCGACCATATTTATAAAATGGACTACGATAAAATGTTGCAGGCACATAAAGCGACAAAAGCCGACTGCACTATTGCGTGTATGGAAGTACCTTTCAGCGAAGCGTCCAGATTCGGCATTCTGAATACCAAGACCAACGGCTCCATTTACGAGTTTGAAGAAAAACCCGCAAAACCCAAGAGTAATTTAGCTTCTATGGGAATATATATTTTCACGGCATCAAAGCTTTTCAAATATCTCGAGCTTGACGAGGCGGACCCCAATTCGGAAAACGATTTCGGCAAAAACGTGCTTCCCGCAATGCTTAACGCGGGAGAAAAAATGTATTCTTACCGCTTTGACGGTTACTGGAAAGACGTCGGAACTATAACCTCGCTCTGGGAAGCTAATATGGATCTGCTCGGCGTAATTCCCAATTTCGAACTTAACGACCACGACAGAATGGTACATTCCAGAAGTCCTTTGGCTCCGCCCGCATTCGTAGAGGGCGAGGTTGTCAACTCAATTGTCGCGACAGGAGGAGAGATAGAGGGTAAAGTCGTTAATTCCGTTATAGGTACCGATTGCGTTATCGAAAAGGGCGCTGAGGTAATCGATAGCGTGCTCATGGGCAATATCGTCGTAAAATCGGGCGCAAAAATCAATTACGCAATTATCGACGAGGACGTAACTATAAACGAAAACGCCGTAATCGGTGCGCCTAAGGATGAGGCAAGCAAGGTTGAATGTAAGACGGGCGGAATTGCGGTACTCGGAAGAGGTATAACCGTCGGCAAAAAAGGCAAGGTTGCCGCAGGCGAAATCGTCGATAAAAACGTATAAGGGGGATAAATTAAATGGCTTCAACCATAGGTGTTATATTTTCAAGCATAAATGAAGAAAACGTACCCGAGCTTACAAAAGTAAGGTCCGTAGGCTCGGTGCCCTACGGCGGCAGATACCGTCTTGTTGACTTTGCTCTTTCAAATATGGTCAACTCAGGGATAACTACCGTAGGTCTTATAACCAAAAACAATTATCAGTCGCTTATGGACCATCTCGGGACGGGTAAATACTGGGATCTTGCAAGAAAGGAAGGCGGTTTGATTTTGCTTCCTCCTTATATAAACGATACCGAAACTTTATACAAGACTCGTCTTGAAGCGCTTAAAGGCGCGGTGTCCTTTTTGAAAAAAGCAAAAGAGGATTTTGTCGTAATCGCCGACAGCGACGCTATTTACAAGCTGGATTACAGCAAAATGATTGATTTCCATATCAAAAAGAACGCAGATATTACGCTTGCATACCACGAGCATGAAGTAGTACCGTCGCATTATTATATGACGTTCGATACCAACAAGGACGAGCGCATAACTGGTCTTTATATCAATCCTGCAATGAGCGGCGTCAAAAAGAATTACATTAACGTAATGGTGGCGCGTACTTCGTTCCTTATAAGACTTATTCAAAATGCAAGCCAAAGCGGTTTTTCAAGCTTCGGCAGAGACATTTTGAGTCCGGGACTTAAAACTTATAATTTGTACGGATATAAGCTTGACGGCTATTATGCCAACATAAGTTCTCTTTCGTCATATTTTAACGCGAATATGGACTTACTTAACAAAAAAATCCGTAATGAAATTTTCGGCGATAGAGACGTTTATACCAAAGTCAACGACAGCGCGGCGGCAAAAATCGCAGAAACCGGAAAGGTTAAAAACTCGCTGATTTCCGACGGCTGTCTTATCGAGGGTACTGTCGAAAACAGCATATTATTCCGCGGCGTTAAGATAGGAAAAGGTACTGTCGTCAAAAACTGTATTCTTATGACCGACAATATAGTCGGCGAAAACTGCAACCTTGCATATGTAGTTAGCGATAAGGATTCCGTTATCCGCGACAACAGAACACTGGCAGGTTGCGAAATAAATCCTTATTTCATAAATAAGGGCTCGTTAATATAATACAAACAATTCAGGGGGAAATAATTATGGCAACGGCAAAAAAGGAAAACACAACAAAAACCGCGACAAAAACTACTGCTAAGGCAACGGCAAAAAAGGAAACTAAACCCGTAAAGCCCGTTGAAGCAAAGAAAGCGGAAGTAAAACAAGTCAAAGAAACCAAACCTGCAAAAATCGCAGAAAAGAAAAAGATTTTATTCGTAGCGTCTGAGTCAACGCCTTTTATAGCGACCGGCGGACTTGCTGAAGTTATCGGTTCGCTGTCGAAAGCGCTTGCCGCCACAGGTAAATATGACGTAAGAGTGGTAGTACCTCTTTATTCCGACATAAAGTGGGAGTACAGGGAAAAATTCACTTATCTCGGCAATTTGTACGTTCACCTTGCCTGGAGAAACCAGTACTGCGGCATTTTTACTTATGAAAAAGACGGCGTAACATTTTATTTTATCGATAATGAGTTTTATTTCAAACGCCCCGGATGCTACGGCTATTACGACGACGGCGAGAGATTTGCATTCTTCTCGAAGAGCGTGCTTGAAATTATGCAGTTCCTCAATTTCTATCCGGACGTTATGCACTGCCACGACTGGCAGGCGGCGCTTGCGGCAATTTATCTTAAAACTAACTACTGCTTCAGACAGGAATACCAGTTTATCAGGGCGCTCTTTACAATACACAATATCGAATATCAGGGGCAGTATTCGCTGGAACTTCTGTGTGATTTGTTTGATATTTACGGAAAATATCAGTACCTTGTCGAATACAAAAACAGTATCAACCTTATGAAGGGCGCGATTGAATGTTGCGAAAGATTTTCAACGGTTAGTCCCAGATACGCGCAGGAAATCAAAGACCCGTATTTTGCGCACGGTCTTGACCCTATTATTCGCAGAAACGAATTTAAGCTCTGCGGTATTCTTAACGGAATTGACGATATTGGATACAACAGTGAGCTCGATAATCACCTTTATGCAAATTTCACCGCTGAAAATTTTGAAAATAAAGCGGTCTGCAAAAAGGGACTTCAAAAAATGCTTGGGCTTCCGATAAAACCCGCAACCCCGATAATTTCAATGGTTACCCGTCTTGTATCGCATAAGGGACTGGATCTCGTTACTAACGTTATCGAAGAGCTTTTGCAGGACGACGTTCAGTTCGTTCTTTTGGGTACGGGCGATGCGCATTTTGAAGGGTATTTCAGCGACCTTGCAAGAAGATATCCTGAAAAAATGAGTGCGAATATTGTGTTCAACGGCGATTTGTCCAGAAAGATTTACTCTGGGGCGGACATATTCCTAATGCCCTCTAAATCAGAGCCTTGTGGGCTTTCGCAAATGATTGCCTGCCGCTACGGAACCGTTCCTATAGTAAGAGAAACGGGCGGACTCTACGACAGTATTAAACCGCTTGAAAACGGTTATACATTCGCTAATTTTAATGCGCACGATATGTTGCACGTTATCAGAGAGGCGGTTTCGGATTATAAAAATAAGTCAAAATGGGAAAAAATAATGTATCGTGCCGCAACGACGGATTTCAGTTGGAATCATTCGGCGCGAGATTATGAAAATCTCTATTTAGATATGCTTAAATAACTTTTACAAAATTATAGGAGAACTTAATGAGCACAACAATTACCGAAAAAGAAGTCAAGGAATTAATTAAGGGCAAGCTTTCACGCTATTTCGGCGTCAGTCCTGCCGAAGCTTCTAAAGAACAAGTTTATAAAGCAGTAGTAATGTCAGTGAGGGATATTCTGCTTGAAAAAAGACAACAGTTTCACAAAAAGATAAAAGCGAAACGTGCAAAAAAAGTATATTATCTCTGCATGGAATTCCTTTTGGGGCGTTCGTTGAAAAACAGCTTATATAATTTGAGCGCAACGTCCACATTTGACAAGGTTGTTTCGTCTTACGGATTATCTCTTGACGAGCTCTATGAGCAGGAACCTGACGCAGGCTTAGGTAATGGAGGGCTCGGTAGGTTGGCGGCGTGCTTTATGGACGCGCTTGCAACTGGTAATTATCCTGCAATGGGTTACTCACTGCGCTATGAATTCGGTCTGTTCAAACAGAAGATAGTGGACGGATGGCAGATGGAGTTGCCCGACGTTTGGCTTCCCGGCGGTGAAGTATGGCTCACTCAGAGAACTGATAAGTCTTTTATCGTAAGATTTAACGGACAAATCGAAGAGAAGTGGACGGAAACGGGACTTAAAACTGAGTATATAAACAGCAAAGAAATCGAGGCGGTCGCTTACGATATGATGATTTCGGGTAAGGACAGCGAGGCGGTTTCCGTTTTAAGACTTTGGAAAGCAAAGCCCAGACAAGACTTCAATATGAAGTTGTTTTCGCAGGGCGACTATTACCAATCAATGACCGAAGAAAACGACGCAGATCTTTTGACAAAGGTCCTGTATCCTGCAGATAACCACATAGCGGGAAAATCGCTCAGACTTAAACAGCAATATTTCCTGTGTTCGGCTTCTATTCAGAACATTATATCAGACCACAGACACAGATACGGCGATTTGAGAGATTTGCCTAAATTGGCGGCAATTCATCTCAACGATACGCATCCCGCAATGGCAATACCCGAGCTTATGCGTATACTCGTAGACGAATATTTCTACGACTGGAACGAAGCTTGGGCAATAACTACCGCAACCTGCGCTTATACAAACCACACGGTTTTGGCGGAAGCGCTTGAAACGTGGTCCGAGGACCTTATTGAAAGAACTATACCCCGAATTCACTCGATAATCAAAGAAATCAACAGAAGGCTTTGCGAACAACTTTGGAACGCTTTCCCCGGTGAATGGGCTAAAATTTCGCGTATGTCGATAATAGAACACGACAGAATTAAAATGGCAAATCTGTCTGTTTACGGCGGACACTGCGTAAACGGTGTTTCGGCACTGCACAGCGATATTATCAAAAAGTCAGTGTTTAAAGATTTTTACGATTTCTCGCCCGAAAAGTTTACCAACGTAACCAACGGCATAGCTCACAGACGCTGGCTCAACCAGTCAAATCCCGAGCTTTGCGCTTTGCTTGACGAGTGCATCGGAACAGGTTACGTGCTCGACAGTTCTAAACTCGCCGATTTCAAAAAATACGAAAACGATAAAACCGTTCTTGCAAAACTTGACGAAATTAAGTTCATCAAGAAAAAGCAGTTTGCGGATTTTGCTAAAAAGCAGCAGGGCATTATAATCAATCCCGATACGATTTTTGACGTTCAGGCAAAGAGGTTACACGAATACAAGCGCCAGCTTTTAAACGTTCTGAATATAATCGATTGCTATCTCGATTTGACCGATAACCCCGATTTGAACGTTGTACCCAAAACTTATATCTTCGGTGCAAAAGCCGCTCCCGGCTATGATATGGCAAAAAAGATTATCAAGTTAATTAATTTCCTTGCCGAAGACATTAAGAAAAATCCTAAAATCAACGAAAAATTAAACGTTGTTTATATGGAAGATTATAATGTTACTATGTCAGAAAAGCTTATGCCGGCTTCCGAAATTTCAGAACAAATTTCGCTCGCAGGCAAGGAAGCAAGCGGTACAGGTAATATGAAGTTTATGATTAACGGCGCATTGACAATAGGAACGCTTGACGGCGCTAACGTCGAAATGGCTGAATGTGTCGGCAATGAAAATATCTTCATATTCGGTTTAAAATCTAACGAGGTTGACGCTATCTGGCGCGACGGTTACAGCTCGAGCAAGTATTACAACGAATCTCCTAAATTAAGAAGGATTGTAGAGTCTCTTATAATCGGTTTCAACGGCCAGTCATTTGCCGATATTGCAAATTATCTTTTGACTGAGTTACCGGTTGCCGATCCTTATATGTGTATGGCTGATTTCGGAGCTTACAGCACGACACAGCAATCTATTTCAAAGCTTTATTCGAAAGATAAAAACAAATGGAATCAGATGTCGCTTAACAACATTGCTGCGGCAGGTAAATTCTCGGCCGACAGAGCGATTGCAGATTACGCCAACAACGTATGGAATCTTAAATCATTAAAATAAGAAAATGGGCTAAAGCCCATTTTCTTATGTACTCTGTCAGACATAACATTAATTTACGTTGTCGTTTCAATAAAGTTTACGATTAAGTTGTTTTTAATTACAAATTAAAGACTTTTCAAATTGACAAAATTTAAATGTATCACTTTATTAGTTAAAATAAGCCTTATTGTTCGTAAAAGCTGTGTTTTACGAACATTTAAATATAGTTTTAATCGGAAAAAATCCCACCACTATGAGTACTGATTACTACGTTCAAAGAAATAATAAGAATTTGGAAACTATCGAGAGATTGCTTGAAAACGATCTCCCGAGTTTTTGCTACGATTATTTTCTTGCGATTGACAGTCAGACCAGTACGCTGACGCGACTTAACTATGCGCACGATTTGAAGATTTTTTTCTACTTCATTACTGAAAAGAGATTTCGTGGCAAATTGGTAAAAGATTTCACTTTGGACGATTTAAATCAAATCACAAGCACCGATATCGAATATTTTTTAGGCTTCCTCTCCCACTACACCTATTGCGGAAAAATTCATAATTGCAATGACAGAGCCAAAGCCAGGAAGCTTTCCTCAGTCAGGGCAATGTTTAAATACTTTTTTAATAAAGGATTTATCAGCGTCGATAATTCGGCAAAGGTTGCTACTCCGAAAATTCACGAAAAGCCCATTATCAGATTGGACGGCAACGAAATTTACAATATCATCGATACTGCTGAAAGCGGCGCAGGTCTTACCCGCCATCAGCTTGCTTATCACGAAAAGAATAAAGTCCGCGACAGTGCAATTTTAATGCTTTTCCTCGGAACCGGCATACGTATCAGCGAGCTCGTGGGACTAAACAACAACGATATAAATTTCAACGATAATTCCTTTATCGTTACACGCAAAGGCGGCAACAAGACCATTCTTTACTTTGATGATGACGTGGCAGCCGCGTTACAGCGTTACCTTGATTATAAGGAACAAAATGAAAAATCCGTCGATTTTTCAAAAGAATCGAATGCGCTCTTCATTTCGAATAACCAAAACCGTATTACGGTGCGCGCCGTTGAAAATCTTGTAAAGAAATATGCTAAAATAGTTTCTCCCCTTAAAAAAATTTCGCCTCATAAGCTGCGCTCTACTTACGGTACTGCACTATATAAAGCCACCGGCGATATTTATATCGTGGCCGATGTTTTGGGGCATAAAGACGTTAACACCACAAGAAAACACTATGCGGCAATCAGCGATGACAACCGCCGTGCCGTAGCCGGTAAAGTAAAACTTAAGCGCGACGAAGAATGAAAAAGACAGGCATCAGCTCGCCTGTCTTTAAAAATGTCTATTCGTCTTTGTCAATTATAATTTTATCTATTTTGATTACCGCATCGTCGCGTATATCAAGGCATTTGCCGCAGTTATCGCAGACTTTATCCGGGTTTAAATCGCATATTTCACATTCAAGACAGCCGATACATTCCCTGTCGTACAGCTCGCACATTTTCTTATCGTTATTTTCCATAAAGCACACCTCTACTATCATTATAATATAAAAATCTTACAAAAACAAGTAAAAAACGGAAACAGGCGTTTGATTTTTAAAAATTATTGTGATATAATTGAATTACGAGGTAAATTATGAAAAGTCTTAATAAAGCCGATGAAGTTTACAATTATATTGAAAAATTCATTCTTGAAAACAACTACTCCCCTTCCGTTCGCGAAATTTGTAAAGCGTGCTGTTTTAAGTCCACCGCTACCGCGTTCGATTACATAAACGAGCTGTGTAATCG
>JAIDOO010000315.1 GCA_029063275.1 Clostridia bacterium | reverse complement strand
TATATAGTGAATAACTGTATAAAATATACACTATTGCCGACAGTTTGTCAATTATTTTATACGCAAATTTGAATATTTTAATAAATTTTTTTATAAATTATGTAATTTATGCAATATTGTGCATAAATTTTAAAAATATTTTATATAAATTTATTCATTTTTAAACCGACGTTAATTTTTACGCCGACCTATCCCACTTCGTTTTACAAATGATTTTAAGTAAAAAAAGTCCGCGCCGTAAGGCGCGGACGGATTAACGTTATTTTGAAACAGCCTTTTTGAGCACGGAGCTGAGAGGCAGATATAAAGTCAGCACGGTTAAAATAGTGCATACGGTCTGCGGCAACATTGCCGTAAAAGACGTGTAAAAATAGGTCAGAGCCGTCAACCTCGTGCTTCCCAAAACGAGAGGCGTTATTATATCGTCCAAAAGCGTAAAACAGACCGTGCATACAGCGGCTACGCTTGCAAACGCGAAAAGCTTTATCGGCGTGCCCGTATTCTTTTTGAAAACCTTGTTCGCAATAACGAGCGAGTTAAAGACGGCAAGTTCCGAAAAACAAAGACAAAAAATAACCCAGATAAGCACTTCCGCCGTTGTTTTCCACAACCGTGAAACCTTGATAACGTCAAAGCCGTACACAAGCGCGCACGCAGACATTAACGCAATCAAAAGTAAATTCACCGCAACGATAAGCCACGCGGGGCACCGCTCGAACGTGCTGTTTTTTATATGCCCAAGTCCGCCGAAAACCGCCGCCAAAGACGGATAATACACGAGATACAAAATTACCGCCGTCGGTGAAAAGCCGTAGATAAGACACCTTAAAAGCGAAAACGAGACGGCGCATATTACGCCGCTTCTCACGCCGAAAACGCTTGAAAAGCAAACTAACAGCAGGGTTACTATTTCCACCCCCACCACGAACGAAAAAACGTACTGCCCCGCAATCAGCAGGGCGCACATAACCGCGACGTAAGCAATCTGCTTTGCAGGCGGTATTTTGCTACCCGTCGTTTCCATTACGTCTTACCAGGTTGTTTCCGCGTACTGATAGACAAAAGCGTAGCTTTCGCCGTCCACGCAAGGCAAACCCGATACGCCGTATGCGGATTTGTAAAGCGTTAAACCGTTGAATACAAAAGTTTCGTCCGAAGAATAAATTACGCCGTCAAGGGTGGTAAGCGTAGTGTAAACATACCAGTCGTAGCCTGCATATGAGTTTTCGGTCGAGCTTACGTACACACTGCCCACGCCTAAAATTTCGGTAACGTAAAAGCCGTAGTCGCTTTCCGAGCCGTTAAAATCCAGCTTGCCGCCCTCTTTCAAAGCGTCCATATAATCTTTGAGAGAGGTATTTTCGTCCATTTCAAGAACTTCATCCGAGGCGGTAAACGCGTAACAAATAGAGTATTCGTTATCTATTTTGTCAGAAGTTTCACCTCTCGGGTCGTCAGCACAGCCCGCAAAGGCAACAATCGCAACTACGGACAAAGACGCAATCAAAAGGGTTAAAACTTATTTCAGTTGATTTAAAATTCTCCTTAATTTAAAACATCAGACACGCAAATAACAAACGTGCCTGTACGCACGCTTGGTTTAACTCGAACCAAACGACTTTAATCTTCACAGGTCTGGCATTCGGACTTGTCCTTTTAAAAAGGCTTACCGTTGCGGTACAGCTACGGAATTTCACCGTATTCCCCGTTTAATGCTGACTCATATACACATATCCGAGCACACGATACCTCACTACAACTCGTATGCCGTCTTCAG
>JAIDOO010000314.1 GCA_029063275.1 Clostridia bacterium | reverse complement strand
TTGCGGCGCAGAGTAAAAAACTGGACGAGTTGATTGAAATAACCGACGGCGGTTTCAACGACTTTGTGGACGGTGAATAGACAACAAATTAAAAGCCGCGCGGCGAATTTTCGCCGCGCGGTACTTGTTTTTTATGTAATTTTTGTTAAATCAAAATTTTTTGTCGAAAAGTCTTGAAAAAAGTTTGTTTGAATGTTAAACTTAATGTGCAAACTAACTAAATATATAATAGCATAAAAATGCGCAAGTACTACATAGGCATCGTAGTACCTATTTTTCGTACTTAAGTAGTTTTATGCGAAAATAGTTAGTTTGCAATCATTAAGGTACTATATGCAGGCAACCTTAATGGTTGCCTTTTTTTGTTTAAAAAAAGGGGAGGTAGTATATGAAAAGACAACGCTTTATACATTTGTTTTTAACTTTTTTATGCGCAGTATTTTTTGTTTGCGCAGGCTTTGCCGTATCAAATATTTTAAAACGTGAAAATACGGTTGCCGCCCATGCCGAAACCGAAGTTACCTCCACAATATATTGGGGTGTAAAAGACAGTACGCTAAATATAAGTAGCGGTCCTTTATCTAGTGCATATTACACCGGTACGCAAACAGGAAATTTTTCTAGTACTCAAACGCTTAGTGGTCAATGGCTGTCATATAGAAATAAAATAACAGATGTTAACTTTTTAACGACTATTGTAGCCGCAAACACAGCAAACTGGTTTTCTGGATTTAATAAATTAACAACTATTAATATTGAAAAACTGGATACTTCTAATGTTAGACTAATGCACAATATGTTTAACGGTTGTTCTAGCTTAACTTCTTTGGAACTTTCGAACTTTAATACGTCTAATGTTACGAATATGGGTAGCTTGTTTCAGAATTGCAGTAGCTTATCTGCTTTGGACGTTTCCGGTTTTGTATTTTCAAATTGCACTAATGCTATTAATCTGTTTGCTAGTTGTGTCGGTTTGGCGGAGTTAAATTTGGGGAATGCTGATTTAAGCCAAGCAACAATCTCTAATATGTTTGGTTATTTATATAATTTGAAGCAACTGTCTATAAGCGAATCTTTAGCAAGCAAAATTGTTGATACTAATTTATTTGGCACAGGTGGTCCTGTCTCTTGGTACGGGAGCGACGGAACAGAATATAATGCTGATAATCCTATGACGGAGGCTGGATTGTATACTTCCGAAAAACCTGAATGTCAGCATGATTGGCAGTTACAGGGAGAGGCGGCAAACTTGTGTGTCGGCGGGTCAGAGGAGTATGTTTGTTCAAAGTGCGGCGCAACAGACACAAAGAGCATAACAGCGTTAGGGCACGCATATGTAGCAGGCGCGGTAACGGCGCCGACCTGTACGGAGCGCGGATA
>JAIDOO010000313.1 GCA_029063275.1 Clostridia bacterium | reverse complement strand
CCGTGGACGCAGGCAGTAAAATAGATATGGAGATACCCATAGGCCGCGGTCGCCGTAAAAAGGGCGCGGACCATACCAGAACCGAGCTTTTAGACTATATCCCCATCGACTCTATCTATACGCCCGTTAAAAAGGTGAACTATTCCGTTGAAAATACCCGTGTCGGTCAGAACACCGACTATGACAAACTTACGTTGGAAGTTTGGACTAACGGCGCTTTCAGCGCGAAAGAAATAGTTTCGCTTGCGGCTAAAATTATGCAGGACCACATTTCGCTGTTCGTAAACCTTTCCGAATCGATTAAGGAAATGGATATTCTCGTCAAGAACGAAGACGACAAACAGCAGAAAATTTTGGCAATGGCAATCGAAGAAATGGATTTATCCGTCCGTTCTTACAACTGCTTAAAACGCGCAAATATACACACCGTGGAAGATTTGACCAGAAAAACGGAAGACGAAATGTTGAAGGTGAGGAACCTCGGCAGGAAGTCTTTGGACGAGGTTATCATTAAGCTTCATTCCTACGGTTTAACACTTTCAAACAAGGAGGACTAAAAAATGCCCGGTAAATTAGGAAAAACGGCAGAGCAAAGAAAGGCTATGCTTCGCAACCAGGCGTCCGAACTTCTGTGGTACGGCAAAATCACCACCACCCAGGCAAGAGCGAAGGCGCTTCAGCCCTACGTTGAAAAAATTATAACCAAGGCTATGAAGGTTTACGATTTAAACGAAGAAATCGAAGTAGTCAAGGCTGATAAAAAAGGCAAGGAAATAAAGGTCAAATCCATTAAGGACAGCCCTAAAAAGCTTGCGGTACGCCGTAATATTATGGCAAAGCTCCGCGACTTGCAGGAAGTAAAGGGCTTCAACGAAAAGAAGTCTGACTTCAAAAAGAGAACGGCTGACGTTCAGCACCCTTTAATGGAAAAGCTTTTCAACGAAATCGCTCCCAAATACGCTCAGCGTAAAGAAGAATTGGGACAGGGCGGCGGATATACCAGAATTTATCTTCTGGGACAGCGCCGCGGCGACGGTGCCGAAGAAGCTATCATAGAGCTTGTTTAATAAGCCTGCGGCTTAGCGAAAATCAAACAAAATTAAAACAGCGGCTTTTTAGCCGCTGTTTTTTTAATGCCGGGCGGTATTGACAAGTTGGCATAATGTGGTAAAATGTAGTCAGGAGGCGTGGTTATGAAAAAACTGTTTATAAGTGTTATTATATTTGTCGCGTTGGTTGCGGCTTTTATTTGCGGATGCAACAATGACGCAGTGGATATGAAAAAGAGATTAGACGCGTTGGAAGAAAGTAACGGTCAGCTTCAAAACAGAGTTGACGAGTTGGAGAAAGAAAACGACATTCTGTGGGATGTGTTGTACGAGTGCGGATTTAAAGACGGCGGGTTTTATTCGTTGCAACAGGCTTACGACGCGGGTTGGATTACAAAGGAAGATTTAAAGAGCATAGCTTACTACCACAACGGCGGAATTGAGGGCAATGAAGAAGTTATGGGCGCGGATTTTGATCCGCAACCCAAAATGCCCGAGGCTATTGATAAGATGACAGAGCTTTCTATCAAGCAAACTTATTGCAATAATCTGCGGGAAGAGAGCAACGCAAAACCTTCGGGAGTAACTATTGAAAGATATTACGGTTCTTATAACGGTTGTTATGCGGTGGTTTTAGATAGTATATACATAGATCATTACGCAAATGTTGTAGATGAGTGGAGAGCCGTTGAAGGAATCCAAATTCATTATACAGATCACTTTTTTATGACAATTTGGAAAGTTAAAGGAGATTAAAAGACAGCGGTTTTTAAAAGCCGCTGTTTTTTTGTATCTAGGGGCGGTATTGACATCTTGCCAAAATATGATAAAATATCTGGGAGGTGTGGTTATGAAAAAACCAATTTTAAGTTTGTTGGCTGGCTTAGCATTTATTGCTATAGCTCTATGCGGTTGTAAACCTGCGTTGAATGAAGATGAAAATGCAAATCCTAACTGGGCGGTGCAGATTAAAAAAGATTATGCTACAACTTATGATTATAACAGTGAAGATTTGCAGTTAAGCTTTTACGGCGAGTATAATGTGACTTACGTTATGTTTATTGACGGACCATGGCATTATATGGACGTTATAACGACAGAAACGGTTGGCGGGGTTGAATTTATTTATCCAAGTAGCCGAACATTAACCGCATATAAGGGCGGCAAATTTTATTCGTTAGAGCAAGCATATGAAAATGCGCTTTTGACCTATAATGACTTAACGGATATAAATATAAAATATCAAAATAAACAATTTATTATTTATTAAGAAAGGCAGAGTTGTGAAGCTAATTAGAAATAATTATATATATTTAGTTTTTGGCTTATTTTTTATTTGTACCTTAGTAACAGTTTGTAATTTTGAATTTGTTTCGGCTAACGCTAAGAGCACCGGTGAGAAAAAACTCTATTGTTCGGCGACAATAGAAGATGAATTTGAAGAAAAGCAAATTCATTATACATATCACTTTTTTATGACGATTTAAAAAGGTAAAGTAGATTAAAAAAAACAGCGGTTTTTATCCGCTGTTTCTTTAATCTCAAAAGACGGTATTGTGATATTTTTATTACTTTAAGTCCTGACAAAGTATGTAATTCGTGTCAACGTCTAAAATTTTGCAGAGGTTTGCAAGCGTATCGACTGCAGGCATTTTGTTCCCTTTTATATAGTGGGATATTGTTTGCTGACTCACATTTAAGGCGTTTGCCAATGCGGTTTGGGTCATACCGCTTTGTTTAATAGCTTCGATTATTCTTTGTTGTATCTGTGCATCGCTAATCATTTTTTAAAAAGTCCCTTTTTAAAAAATTATACGCCGGCGGGGCGTAAAATGTTTGGCATACGCCCATTGTGCGTGATATTATTAATTTGCGCTCAGTTGTCAGACAACCCATTGAATTAGGCATTGGCGACAGCCCAACCCCCGGTTAAGAAGTCCTTTTCAGGACTTCTTAGCTGTTTTTACATCTTACTGTTATATGGGCGGAATAATAAACTTGCGTTATAATCCTTGACATATTTTGCGGAATTGTTATAATATACTTATAGAAATCTTTTTTTAAAGGAGAGTTTAAAATGGCAAGTCATAAAGGTAAAGGTTATCTTGGAATTAACAATTGGTTTTTAACCATCATTTTTGCTATCATTCCTGTAACCAGCTGGCTTTTGGGCGCAATCACCCGTATTATGAGGGGACACATCATCGCTGGAGTTCTTCAGTTGATTATTCCTCCTGTCATTCTGTTCTTCTGGATTACCGATATTATCGGCGCATTTATGAAGAAAGATCTTTGGCTTTTTGCTTAATTTACAAAACGACAAAAAACTCCTCCGCAAACGCGGAGGAGTTTTTTTATGCTTCGATTTCGTCGTAAATTTTTCCGTCTAAGGTTTTAAAGTAAAAGGTTTTGTTTTCGTAAAGGATATACCCGTGAGCGCTTCCCTCTTTGGGCAGTGATACCGACCCGGGGTTCAGATGCAGGTATTCGCCCTTTTCTATAATAGGAACGTGCGTGTGTCCGGTCAGATAAACATCGCCTTTCATAAGAGGCGGCACCTGCCTGTGCCCGTGTGAAAGATAAATAGTCAGTCCGTCGGCAAAAACCGCGGCATAATCGCTCGTTACGGGGAATGGCAAAACCATCTGGTCCACCTCGCTGTCGCAGTTGCCGCGTACGCAGATGATTTTTTCTTTAATTCCGCCAAGCATTTCGGCAACCTCCTTGGGGGCATAGCCTGCGGGCAGGGGGTTTCGGGGTCCGTGGTAAAGAATATCGCCCAGCAGTAAAAGCTTTTCGGCATTTTCGAGTTCAAACGCAGTCAAAAGCCGTTTGCAGTATTCCGCCGAGCCGTGTATATCCGAAGCTATCAAAAATTTACTCATAAGCCCATTATAGCCGTTCGCCGCATAAATGTCAAATTACATAAGAGGGGCTACCAGTTTAAGGAAAAACCTGTACGCCCTGCGGAAGCATGAGGGCTTGTCGCAAAGGGGGGACGAAAGGCGCAGACATTCCCAAAAATCGCGCTCGGCGTCGTCGGCAACTTTGCCGTCAAGGGCAACACCGCACTCGTAATTTAACCGCATCGAGCGGTAATCGAAGTTGTACGAGCCGATAAAAAGCCTGTCGTCGCAAACCATACTTTTCGAGTGCATAAAGCCGGGGGTGTATTCGTAAAATTTTACCCCGCGCTTTGTAAGCCGTTCCGCCGACGCTTTCGAAAGCTCGAATGCGTATTTTTTATCGGGCAGGTGGGGGATAATTATGCGCACGTCGACCCCGCGCGCCGCGGCAAAGGCGAGTGCGGACGACAGCTTTTCACCCGCGCAGAAGTAGGGAGTAGTGATATAGATGCAACGCTTTGCATTTGCGATTGCGCAGGCGTACAAATCTTCGCAAAAGCCCGAGTTGTGCGGCGGGCAGTCGCAGTAGGGCAGACAGCGCATCTCTCCGCCACCCTTGGGGTAGTCCATATAGTATTTTTTTCTGAACACGGACAAAAACAGTCCCTCGAAAATCTGCGCGGCGGCGCCGTAAACTGCTACGCCCGTATCCTTCCAGTATCCGTGGGGGCTTTGAATATTCGCGTATTCGTCGGCGATATTCACCCCGCCCGTAAACGCCGCTCTTCCGTCTACGGTTGCGATTTTTCTGTGGTCGCGGAAGTTCAGTCGGGAGTAGGGCATAGGGGTCAGCCTGTGAAAAATTTTGACCTCGGCAACCGTTTTCAGCCGTTTAAGTTCCTTTCTTCCGCATCTGAACGCCGAGCCCACTCCGTCCATAACGATAAAAATTTCCGCGCCGTTTCTCTTCGCCTGTTGCAGTGCGGAGAAAAGCTCGGCAAAAATTTTGCCTCTGCTTATAATAAAATATTCAAGACAAACCCGTTTTTTGGCGGTTTCGATTTCGCGTATCAGCGCGGCGAGGTAATCGCCGCCGCTTTTAAAGTAAACGGCGTTTTCGTACCCCGCGCCGCAAACGCCGCAACCCTGCAACGCCGCGCGTTCCATATCCGATTCGGGAACGGGGTTTTTGATATTCAGGTGCCCGCAGTGCCGTTTTCCGACAGCCGCAAAAAAATATATCACCGCGCCGGCGACGGGCAGGGCGGTTACGAACAGCGCAAGCGCACAGTTGATTTCGGGCGAGCCGCGCCGCGCGGCAATCAGTGTAATTGCTAAAAGATTCAAAAGCCACACGCCGGTAAACGCCGCCGCAACGGGAAGCACGGAGGGCAGGTACATACATAAAAAAACGACTGCGGCCGTTTCAGCCGCAATCATTAAAAGATATAAAAAATTCAACGAAAATATAAAGGGAATTTTGCGCATAACGGAACAAAAAAAGTTGCCGTGCGTCAGAGAATCATTTTGAGTATGGTCATTTTGCCCCTGTTAGAGGACGACAGATTTTCGCTGTGCTCTTTCAGGATTGCCACAGGGTCGTATTCGGAAATTACTTCTTTATCGAAGTAGTCCAGATTGACCGCGCCGTGCAAAAGCATATTTATAACCGCGTCGGAATAGCCGTATGCGTTGGATACGCTGAAAAAAGTCAAATCCTTGTCGATAATGTCGCGCGCCTTCAAAGTGGTGAGCTGTGAGGGGATACCTGTAAGGACCACGGTTTTTTTCTTGCCGACAAGACGGGGCGGAAGTGAAATGGGCAACTTCGAAGCCGACGAATAAATCGCCGCCGCGCACATTTCGCCGCTGGTTGCGTCCATTACGTTTGAAACAAGGTCGTCGTCGGCGGTGAAGGAATAATAAATTCCGCACTTTTTGGCTTTTTCAAGATTTGCGGGGTTGTTGTCGATTACAATAGGTATTACCTTGTGATACTGCAAAACCTGCGCGATAATATTTCCGGTAAAATCCGAACCTACTACGGCAACTCTCTGACCCGCGGAAAGATTAAGTTTATCGTAAATATTTTCGGCAATTCCCGCCGTTTCTATGCACAGGGCGTGCAGATTGTCAACCGCGTCGGGAAGAACGGCAACGTCGTTGTATCCGCATACGACGAAGTCGCGCAAAAACCCGTCAAAGTCTTTACCCGCAATCTGAATCTCCTCACAGTTTTCGCTTTTGCCGCTTTTGCAGGCAAGGCATTTGCCGCAGCATTTTGTGGGTTTGAGAAAAACCCTTGCCCCCCTTTCCAGTCCGTAGCAGTCCTCGCCCACTTCGGTAATCAGACCGACGGCAAACCTGCCTATCGTCTTGGGGTAGTCTGCGGCAACGTCGCCGCTGTACAGCATAGCGTCAAAATCGGAGATGAGTAGGTGCGTAACTTTAACCTTGACCTGACCTGCTTCAACGGGGGTTGAAGCCGCCTCTTCTTTAACAAGGTTTTCTACGCTTGTCAATATCCAGTTTTCCATACTACGGATATTATACGCTTTTCGGGGCTGATTGGCAACTAAAAACGCCCACAAATATATTTTGCGGATTTTTGCGCACGGCGAATAATTTTTGGCTTACAGTCAATAAAATCAATTGACTAACCCGTGAGTTTGTTATATAATGGTCAGGTATCAGAAGAAATTTAGCGAGGTGAAAAGTTATGAAGCCCGAAATACATCCCGACTATCACGAGGTTACGGTTGTATGCGCTTGCGGAGCGACGTTCAAGACCGGTACTACAAAAAACGTGGAAACGTTAAAGGTGGATATCTGCGATAAGTGCCACCCTTTCTTTACCGGTAAGCAGAAGCTTGTTGATACAGGCGGCCGTGTAGACAAGTTTAAGAAAAGATACAATATCTGAAAATGTGGCTCCAAAATTTCTTGGAGCCATATTTTTCAATCAGCGGAATTTGTTTTTTCAAGGCGTACGGAATTTTTTGCCGCGCCTCAAAATAAATAATTGTTATGGCAAAATTGAAAGAAAACAAAACTGAAACCAAACATAAAAAAAGCTGTACCTACATCGGCGGTCAGGCGGTTTTGGAAGGCGTTATGATGATGGGCAAGACCTGTATGGCTACCGCGGTGCGCGACCCCGACGGTGAAATTCAGGTGGAGGCAAAGCGTCTTAACCCCGGCAAAAACCTCAGACGGGCGTGCAAGGTGCCCTTTGTGCGCGGTATTGTCAACCTCGTGCTGTCATTGGTGCGCGGCGTAAGAACCCTTATGCGTTCCGCCAAGGTTTACGGCGAGGACGAAGAGGAAGCGGGCAGACTGCAAAAGTGGATGGCGGAAAAGCTTAAAATGAACCTTATGGACGTGGTGTCGCTGATTTCGGCGATACTGGGCGTCGTTCTTGCCGTGGGCATTTTCGTCGTTCTTCCGCGCGTGCTGGTGCCTCTCATTCCCGGCATAGACGATACGGTGTGGGAGTACGTTCTTTTGGGCGTTTTCAAATTGGTTATTTTTATCGCCTATCTCGCGCTTATTCTGCTTTTGAAGGATATACGGAGATTATACAAGTACCACGGCGCCGAGCATAAGACGATTAACGCTTACGAGCGCGGAGTAGAGCTTACGCCCGACAACGTTATGAAGTGTTCGCGCATACACGACAGGTGCGGTACCTCTTTCCTGTTTATAGTACTGTTTATAAACATAGTAATAATTTCCCTTGCGACCTGGGCGTTCGGCACCTACGTCTGCCCCCAGGTAACCGACAAGTTTGCAAAGTTTTTTATCAATCTCGGCATAGAGCTTGTATTGCTTCCCGTAATCGCAGGCGTATCTTACGAAATTCTTAAATTTCTGGCTAAGTTCGATAACAAGTTCGTTGATATTTTCAAAGCCCCGGGAAAGCTTATACAAAAGACTTTGACCACGCGCGAGCCCGATAAGGATATGCTGGAAGTTGCGATAGCCGCCTTTAACAAGGTGCTTGAAATGGACGCGGACCCCGCCGTGCCCGAAACGGAATTTGTAACGGGCGGACTTTTGTCGCAAATGCTTGCGGATACAAAGAAGAAATTCGCCGAAAAAAATATCGACGAGAGCGACGCCGAATGGATTTACTCTCTGGTGCTCGAAATCAAGCGCAGCGAGCTGAAAACGGAAAAAGCGGTATCCTCTGCCGAGAGCAAGGAAATAAACGAAATAGTTCAAAAGCGCCTTGCGGGCAGACCCCTTTGGTATATAATCGGCGACACCGAGTTTTACGGTTGTAAAATCAAGGTGGACGAAAGAGCGTTGATTCCCAGACCCGAAACCGAG
Organism: Clostridia bacterium; assembly: GCA_029063275.1. Lineage (GTDB taxonomy): Bacteria > Bacillota > Clostridia > Christensenellales > Borkfalkiaceae > Coproplasma. Next base: position 1,724 of record JAIDOO010000313.1, on the reverse strand, counting down.
CTTCTTGCAGAAGCTGTGGTAAAGACCGTCGAGGACGGCGACAAAGTGCTCGATATGTGCACGGGCTCGGGCTGTATCGCGGTGGCGGTTGCAAAGCACTGCGCAAGCAGGGGCGTAAGCGTTACGGCGGCGGACCTTTCGGACGCGGCGATTATGCTTGCAAAGGAAAACGCGCGGGCTAACGGCGTAGAAGTCAACTTTGTCCAGAGCGACCTGTTCGCGTCTGTGCGCGGCAGGTTCAATATAATAGTCTGCAACCCTCCCTATATAAAAAGCGGCGATATCGCGTTTTTGCAAAAGGAAGTGCGCGAGTACGAGCCGAGGATAGCCCTCGACGGCGGTACGGACGGACTGGACTTTTACAGACGTTTGGCGCGCGTCGTGCGCAGTTATCTCGCAAAGGACGGTATGCTTATTCTCGAATGCGGCGAGGGTCAGGCAGAAGAAATTTTAAAACTCTTCGGCAAGCGCGACTACGCTATGGTTATGAAGGATCTGAACGGAGTTGACAGGTTCGTGAAAATCGCGTTTTAGTCCGCGTTTTACGGCGTAAAAAATTTACATCGGCTGTTTTAATATGCAAGACAAAATGATTGAAAAACTTGAAGAAATTTACAAGCGTTACTGCGGGTTGTCGGAAAAATTGAGCGACCCCGCAGTAATTTCCGATACGGCGGAGTGGACCAAAACCGCAAAGGACGCGGCGGAGCTTTCCGAAACGGCGCAAAAGTACGAGGAGTACACAAAAACCGTAAAACAGCTTGACGACGCGCGCGAGGCGGTAAAGACCGAAACGGACGCCGAAATGAAAGCGCTTTTGCAGGAAGAGATAGACGACTGTACAAGGCGCAGGGAAGAAATTTTGGGCGAGCTTAAAATTTTGCTTTTGCCCAAGGATAAAAACGACGACAGAAACTGCATAATGGAAATCCGCGGCGGCGCGGGCGGCGAAGAGGCGGCTCTTTTTGCATACGAGCTGTACAGAATGTATTTAAACTACTGCGAACATCACCGCCTCAAAGTAGAGCTTGTGGACATAAACGAAACCGAGCTGGGCGGCATAAAAGAAGTTGTTTTTAACGTGTTCGGCAAGGACGCATACAAACAGCTTAAATTCGAAAGCGGCGTTCACCGCGTACAGCGCGTGCCCGAAACCGAGTCGCAGGGCAGGGTTCATACCTCTACGGTAACCGTTGCCGTTTTGCCCGAAGCCGAGGACGTGGAAGTGGAAATAAGGGAAGAGGATATCCGTCTGGACGTTTACCGCTCGTCGGGTGCGGGCGGTCAGAAGGTCAACAAGACCGAAACCGCGATAAGGATAACGCACTTCCCCACGGGTATAGTGGTTACCTGTCAGGACGAGAGAAGCCAGCTCAAAAACAAGGACAAGGCTTTCAAGGTTCTGCGGTCGCGCCTTTACGATTATTACCAGTCGCAAAACCGCACCGCTTACGACGAACACAGAAAATCGCTTGTCGGACGCGGCGACAGAAGCGAGCGTATCCGCACCTACAACTTTCCGCAGGGGCGTGTTACCGACCACAGGATAGGACTTTCGCTGTATTCGCTGGATACTTTTATTATGGGCGACATAGAGGAAATGATAGAAGCACTTGCCGTTGCCGAGCGCGAGCGTATGCTTGCAGGCGAGTAAAAAGCGTTCCGCTAACCTCGTATTAAAACATAATAAACTAAAATAAACAGGCGGCGCGCCCGAATGGGCG
>JAIDOO010000312.1 GCA_029063275.1 Clostridia bacterium | reverse complement strand
CTGGTATTTTCTTCCGTGAACGAAATGATGGCTTCGGTCGGATATGGCGCGGTAAGTGTAAATCAGGTCATTTTCACGCTTATTGACTACTATAAAAAGGAAATGCCCAAAGCCCCCGAAAAGTTGCAGACAGAAAGCCTGCGCCACTCGAATGCGGGCACTGTAACCGTCAAGGGAATGAGCGGACTTTTAGTCAAATTCGCGCACTGTTGTAATCCCGTCCCCGGCGATGAAATTACAGGCTTTGTTTCGCGCGGCAGGGGAGTAATAGTTCACCGCGCAGACTGTTCCAACCTTGACGATTTAGACCCCGCAAGACTTCAACCCGCGCAGTGGACGGGCGCAACCGACAGCGAGTTTGTTGCTGGTATAAAAATAATCGCCACCGACGAGGACGGACTTATCGCATTCGTAACGGCTGAAATTTCAACTATGCGCCTTTCGATGACTTCGATAAACGGCAGATTAAACAAGGACAAACGCGCCGAGTTTGAAATAAGAATAAAACTCAACAAGCGCTCGGATATAGACCTTCTGATAAACAGGCTTAAAAAGGATAAGAGAATAATAGACGTTTACAGGACAACGAAGTGAAGGTAATAAAAGTCAGACCGCACGGTTTTGCAAGCAATTCATACATTTTGTCTGCGGACGGTAAGAGCGCGGTATTAATCGACTGCGCGCAAACTCACGCATATTCGGTTTGCGAGCGTGAAAATCTCGTTCCCGAATATGTTCTTCTGACCCACGGTCATTTCGACCACGTCGGCGGATGCGGCAAGTTTTTCAAAGATGGTGCAAAAATCTGTTGCGGCGAAAAAGAAGCTCCGCTTATTTTCAGCGCGGAAAACAGCGGACTGTTCGGCGGGGTGTATATTCCCGAATTCGAAATTTACCGCACTTTTTCCGACGGCGAAGAGACGGAACTGTGCGGCTTGAAAATCAAGGTTATCGAAACGCCGGGACACACCGCAGGCGGCGTTTGCTATCTTATCGGGGATTGCCTTTTTACTGGCGATACCCTGTTCAGGCTGGGCGTCGGCAGATGCGATTTGCCTACGGGCGACGGCGCACAGCTTATAAACAGCGTAAAAAAGCTTTTTGCTTTGAAAGGCGATTACAAGGTCTACTGCGGACACGACGAAGACACTACGCTTGAATACGAGCGCGAAAATAATCCTTACGTTAAGGTGTAAAATGCTTTTAACCAACAGCGAATATCTCCGCCCCGAAATAATGGACGTTATCCGCGCATTCGATTGCGAGGACGAGGAATTTACCCATTATTTCTCGCACGGCGGGGATAAATTTTTTAACTGCATAGAGTACGGCGGTAAGTTTTACGATTTTGAGGAAGAGCGCAAAATAGAGGACGAAACCGAGTTCAAAAGGTATGCAAAGCGCTACGCAAAGCTTGCCTTTTACAAGGTTCTTTCGGAAAAATACGGCAACCTTCCCTGGGGCGCGCTGACGGGAATAAGACCCACAAAGCTCGCCTATGCAGAGCTTGCCGCAGGACATGATTTTGAGGAGCTGTTCAACAATATGGGCGTGGGCGCAGAAAATTGCGCCCTGGTCAAACAAGTTATAAACGCGCAAAAAAACGTATACGCGCAGGACGGCGGTCAGGATATTTTTGTAAGCATACCTTTTTGCCCCACCAAGTGCGATTACTGCTCGTTTATCACCGCGCCTGTTTCGGCAACCGGGCAGTACGTGGACAGCTATATAGACTGCCTCGTGCGCGAAATTCGTTCTGTTAAACCGCTTGTCAGAAAACCGAACAGCGTGTATATCGGCGGCGGCACGCCGTTTGTTCTCGGAGCCGAACAGCTTAAACGCGTATATTCAGCAATTGCGGAAACGTTTTCAGCCATTCCCGAGTACACTGTGGAGGCGGGCAGACCCGACGTTTTTTCAGAGGAAAAATTAAAGATTTCAAAGGACTTCGGCGTAACTAGAATATGCGTCAATCCCCAGTCCTTCAACGATAAAACCTTGCAATCTATCGGAAGAAAGCATACTTCCGCGCAGACGGTTGAAGCGTATAAACTCACGCAAAAATTCGGCTTTGATATAAATCTCGATTTAATTGCGGGGCTTGCGGACGAAAGTGTATCCGACTTTGAAAAATCTTTGAACACGGCAATCGGATTGAATCCTGAAAATATCCCCGTGCATACCCTGTCTTTAAAAGCGGGAGCAAAGCTGAAAGAACGGGTGCAAAGACTGAAAGTAGACGGCATTGCCGAAATGATTAAGCTTTCGCGCGAAAGACTGACCGAGGCGGGCTATCAGCCCTATTATCTTTACAGACAAAAATATCAGGCGGGCGGTCTTGAAAACGTCGGCTGGACGAAAGAGGGCAAAGCGTGCAGATACAACGTTGACGTTATGGAAGAAATCTGCGACAACGTTGCAGTCGGCGCAAACGCAATTTCAAAGCGCGTGTTCGGCGGTGAAAACCGTATCGAGCGTTGCGCTTCACCCAAAGACGTTTTGACATATATAAACAAAACCGATAAAATAATAGAAGAGAGAAATAAGCTTTTCAAAGAGGATTGACTATGAGCGAAGTTGATGAAAAAGTTCCCGAAGAAGAAAAGAATAACAATAGCGGAAAGGTGAATTTTTACCGTCTTGACAAATCCAAACCATACAAAGTAGAGGGCGGAGCGACTAAGACTAACGTCAATTTTATGGTTGTATTCGGCTCGGTTTTTCTTATTGTTGCGCTGATTATTGCCGTCGTAATGTGGAAGTCTATTTCAGAAAATCCCGTTATGGTGGTTATCCCGATATTTATGTGCGTGTTCGGAGGCGTATTTTTAGGCGTGGGAATTTCAAGCCGGCTTAAAAACAGCCGCAAGCGTGCTGAAGAGCAGGCTGTTTTAAATGACTGCGTTTTAACCGACGCAAAGATTTCGGATTGCACGTGCGTAAAGCACCATCACAACGATAGCCACGGGCACTCGCATACGTCTTATGAGTATACGCTGACTTATACTTTTGTTGACGAGGAATTAAACAAACGCACCGGAACATACAGCGGAGTTTATACGACCAACCCGCAGTTTTACAAGGGGCAGTATTTAATGGTTGCTTTCAATGCGTATGACAGCTTAATTATGCGCGAGTTCACGCTTGAAAGCGGCGATATGAATGCCTTTCTCGATAACGAAGCCGCCCGCTCGGACGACGATTTCGATTCGCTTACGGGCGAGGAACTGGATATCGATACTTCAAAGCCTTTAAAATCCTTTGACGGCTCGTTCGTATGGCTTGTCGCGGGTCTTGCGCCGTTGGGCTTTTTGGCTGTGTACATAGGCGTTGTCGGCGGCGTAATGTTGCCTACAATTTTTTATGGCGGCTTTAAAGTCAATGACGTAGGAAGCATATTTTCTATTTTAGCCTTTCTGATTATGCCCTGTATTTTAATTGCTATTTCAACGGCTTCGCTTGTAAAGTATGTTAAGAGTATTCGCCCCTTTAAAACGGTAATGAAAAACAACCCGCACTTTACTTACGGCAAAATGTTCGCGTCCGAAAAGACTTTCCGCGGCAACTCCAAAAAGGTAGTGTATTGCTATATCGATAAGTGGGGCGAAAGACATACCGAGCAAACCGACGCGCCGCTCTTTCTGTCGGAAACGCAGGGCGAAAACAAGCAGGTGGTGGTGGCATACGACGCCAAGGGCAACTCCGTTGTTCTGACAAGGTACAGTTTCAGGGAGAAATAATATAATAAAACGCGGCTTAACGCCGCGTTTTTTATTGCTTTTTTGTTATATCTGATTTTGAACCATTATCATTCTCTAAGCCTAATAAGTAGTCGGTTGTAACTTCTAAAAAAATAGCAATCTGTACAATAATTCTCATAGGTGGCTCGTTTTTGCCATTTAACCACTCAGACAAGGTGGATTTTTTGACATTTAAAAATTCGCATAGGTCTTTCTGTTGTATATTTTGTTCTTGCAATTCTTGCTTAACTCTTTTACCGAATATTTCCATAATTACCTCTTGTTCATATTATATAAACTTTTGTAATAAAATGCTTGACAGTTCATAAAATATGAACTAATATTATTGTAAGGAGAAAAATTATGCAAAAATCTATGATTGACTTTATATTTAATACCGATTGCGGGCTTTGCGAAAAAATAAAATCAAGCGAAAGATACAAAAAAGTCTCAAAAGAAGGGTACGAAGTTTATATCAAACTGAAAGAAAGCTTAAATGAAGAGCAAAAAGCAGAGCTGGACAAATTTGCAGACCTTACGTTAGAAGAGCAGTGTGAAGCAGAAGAAACTTATTTTAAAGCAGGTATGAAAGCGGGTCTGCGCATTGCGGTAGAGTGCCTGATTGAGTAATAAATAAAATTTTGTAATCCCGCTTAAATCGTTTGCTATTTTTTTACAGTTGTGTTAATATATCTTCGTTACGGATACAAAGCGGTGCGAACACTCAACGGCTTGCTTTGTTTGCCGCAAATATTCCATAGGAGGATAAATTAAATGGAAAAGTCGGAAGTAATTGCAAAATACGCTTTAAAGGAAGGCGACACCGGTTCGCCCGAGGTTCAGATTGCTCTTTTGACCGAAAGAATCAATCACTTAAACGAGCACCTTAAAGAGCATATTCACGACAATCACTCGCGCCGCGGTCTTTTGAAAATGGTTGGCCGCCGCCGCGGTCTTTTGGACTATTTAAAGAGCAAGGATATTGAAAGATACCGTGCAATCATTGCTGCTTTGAATTTAAGAAAGTAATTTAAAAAAGAGCGGATAATTTTTCACGCTCTTTTTTTAATATTTTTCGTTTGCGGCGGGTGCCGCAGGCACAAGAACAGAAAGGAGACAGATATGAAAAACTTAGCACAATACAAACTCAAAATAGGCGGAAAAGAAGTCGTAATCGAAGTCGGCAAATACGCCGAACAGACTAACGGCTCGTGTATAGTCCGTTGCGGCGAAACGGCAGTGTTCGTTTCGGTATGTATGTCCGCAAGCCCCAGAGAGGGTATGGACTTCTTCCCCCTGCAAGTTGACTATGAAGAAAAAATGTATTCGGTCGGCAAAATCCCCGGCGGCTTCAAAAAGCGCGAGGGCAGAGCAAGCGACAAGGCAATCCTTACCGCAAGGCTTATCGACAGACCTTTAAGACCGCTTTTCCCCAAGGGACTTTTCAACGACGTAGTTGTAACGGCGCAGGCGCTTTCGGTTGAACCCGACGTTTCGCCCGAGCCCCTCGCTATGATAGGCTCGTCGGTTGCGCTCGCAATTTCCGATATTCCCTGGGCGGGTCCCACGGGCTCGGTTGTAGTCGGACTTGTTGACGGAAAATACGTAATCAATCCCGACCTTGCACAGCGCCAAAAGAGTTCTATTCACCTCAATCTTGCAGGTACAAAGGACGCTATTCTTATGATCGAAGCGGGCGCGAACGAGGTTACCAACGACGAAATGGTCGGCGCGATTATGTTCGGCTTTGACGAGATTAAAAAAATCTGCAAATTTATCGAAGCGGAGATTGTTCCCGACGTCGGCAAGCCCAAACTCGATATCGAGCTTTACCATATTCCCGAAGAGCTTGACAGGGCGGTACGCGCTTATGCAAGCAAAAAAATCGACTGGGCTATCGATACCTTCAACAGACACGAAAGAGAAGTCAGGTCCGAAGAGGTTGAAAAAGACGTATTAGAGCATTTTGACGAAATTTACTTCGACAGCAGGCGCGAGGTTAAGGACAGCCTTTACTATCTCACCAAGGAAAAGGTGCGCGCGAAAATATTCGATAAAGGCATCCGCCCCGACGGCAGAGGCTTAAAGGATGTCCGTCCCATCTGGTGCGAAAGGGGAGTATTGCCCCGCGTTCACGGCTCGGCTGTATTCACCAGAGGACAGACCCAGACGCTTACAACCTGTACGCTCGGTATGCTCGGCGAAGCGCAGAAATTGGAAGGTCTTGACGAAGAAACCTCGAAGAGATATATGCACCACTATAACTTCCCCGGCTATTGCACGGGCGAGGCAAAGGCGCTCCGTTCACCCGGCAGAAGAGAAATCGGACACGGCGCACTTGCAGAGCGCGCGCTCATTCCCGTTCTTCCCGACGAGGACAGCTTCCCCTATGCAATCAGGGTGGTAAACGACATTCTCTCGTCCAACGGCTCGTCCTCGATGGCTTCGGTCTGCGGTTCGACAATGGCATTAATGGACGCAGGCGTTCCCATCAAAGCACCCGTTGCGGGCGTTGCTATGGGACTTATCAAAAATCAGGAAACGGGCGAGTTCAAGGTTCTTACCGATATTCAGGGACTTGAGGACTTCCTCGGAGATATGGACTTCAAGGTTGCGGGCACCGAAAAGGGTATAACCGCGATTCAGATGGATATCAAGATTAAAGGCATTTCGGAAGAGATAATGCACACCGCAATCAATCAGGCGAACGAGGGCAGGCAGTTCATTCTGTCTAAGATGCTCGAAGTAGTTCCCAAGGTTGCGCCCGCGCTTTCGAAATACGCTCCCAAGATTATCAGCTTCGAAATCGACCCCGAAAAAATCGGCGATGTTATTGGCAAGCAGGGTTGCGTAATCAAGAAGATTATGGAAGAAACCGGCACCGAAATCGAGTTCAACGACGACGACAGCGGCAGAGGCTATATCTCGTGCGTAGGACCTATCGAAAACGCTGAAAAAGCAAAGTCGATAATAATGAGCATTGCGCACGACCCCGAAATAGGCGATATGTTTGTGGGCAAGGTGGTAAGAATTCTCACCTTCGGCGCATTCGTGGAATTTGCTCCCGGCAAGGACGGTATGATTCATATTTCCAAGCTTTCGGACAAGCGTGTTGAAAAGGTAGAGGACGTTGTAAATATCGGCGACACCGTAAAGGTTGAAATTATCAAAATCGGCGATAAAGGCATCGACCTTAAACTGCTTGAAAAAATCCAATAATCAAAAATTAAGCCGCGCGGGCGTTGCCCGCGCGGCATTTTTTATTTTAAGCGTAGTAAGCGACCGCACCCTTGAAAATCGCGTAGGCGACGGCTTTTTGGTACTCTTCGCTTATTAACAGCGCTTCGTCCTCGGAGTTGGATAAAAAACCGCATTCCACTATTACAGAGGGGCTTTCAGTGCATTTCAGCATAAAGTAATCACCGGTCAGCGCGGCAGACTGTCTTACCGCCTGTTCCATTCCGTTAATGGAGCTTTGTATATTTTCGGCAAGCTGTTTTCCGCATGCGCTGGAACCGTTGTAGAACACCTGACCGCCCCGCCTGGATGGAATGGGGCAAAAATTCTGGTGAACCGAAATTACCATATCCGCATTGCAGTCCTCTATAATCTGTTTGCGCTTTTTCATATCGCGCATTTTAAAACCCGTTGTGGCAAGTCCGTACAGCCCGCCCTGGTTTTTTCTGGTCATAACCACGGTAAAGCCTGCGTCCGCAAAATATCCGCGCAAATACAGGGATATTGCAAAGTTGATGTCGCTTTCCTTAGTGGAGGTAACTACTCCGCGCACACCGGCGTCAACTCCGCCGTGTCCCGCGTCTATGACTATTACTTTACCGCTGCCGTGGGTAGAGGCGGCGGCAACTCCAGTGCAAATTCCTATCACCGCGCCAGAGGCGAGGATTACTGCAAGCGCGATAAGCAAAGACCTTTTAACTATAAACAATTTCACGCTATATACTACTTAATAATTGATTTTTTTATGACAAAGTTGTATAATGAAACTGAATTATTATGTTTGACTTTTTTACGAAAATCGATAAGGAACGCGCGAGAAATTTAAGCCCCGTAACCCTTGCTTTTGTGGGCGACGCGGTATATTCGCTTTATGTGCGCGAAAAGCTGGTGCTTTCAACCGATTTTAAGACGGGCGAGCTGCAAAAGCTGACTTCACGGCAGGTGTCCGCACACGGTCAGAGCGGACTGCTTGAAAGGCTGATACCTCTCTTTTCGGAAGAGGAAACAGATATTTACAAGCGGGGCAGAAATGCAAAAAAGTCAACCAAAAGCAAAAATGCAAGCGTTGCCGAGTACAACCGCTCGACTGGGTTCGAGGCGGTTATAGGGTATCTGTACCTGACTGGACAGTATAAGCGCATTGAAGAATTATTGGACGGGAACGATGAAAACTGAGGGTAGAAACGCCGTTTACGAACTTTTGAAAACGGAAAAAAATATAGAAAAGCTGTTGCTTGAAAAAAATCCGCAGGGCTCGCTGAAAGCGATTTTTGCGGAAGCGCGCAAAAGGAATATCCGCGTTCAATTCGTTGACAGAAAGGTTTTGGATAAGCAGAGCGGAGAGGGACGGCATCAGGGCGTAATCGCCTTTTCCACCGACTACGAATATTCTTCGCTTGACGATATAATTTCGGCACGGAAAGACAGGGGCGGCTTCGTTATCGTATGCGACGGCATAGAGGACGTGCACAATCTCGGTTCGATTATAAGGGTTGCCGAGTGCGCGGGCGCGGACGGTGTTATAATCCCCGCCAACAATTCGGCAAGCGTAACCGAGGCGGTTATACGCATTTCGGCAGGCGCGGCTAACCATATGAAGGTCGCAAAGGTCAACTCGGTAAACCGTGCGGTTGACGAGCTTAAAAAGCGCGGTTATTGGCTGTACGCGTTAGAGGCTGACGGCGAAGATATTTACTCTGCCGACCTTAACGGAAATATCGCTATAGTAGTCGGCGGCGAGGACAGCGGCGTAAGAAAGCTTACGCGCGAAAAGTGCGATTTTACCCTTTCAATCCCGCTATACGGAAAAGTAAATTCGTTAAATGCGTCCGTGGCGCTCGGTATCGCCGCATACGAGGCGGTGAGAAAGCGCAAATGACGGACGAAAAACTTGCAATTTTATGCCAGAGCGGCGACGAGGCGGCGTGGGAAGAGTTGTACAAAAGATACAAACCGCGCGTTCTTTCAATCGCGCGCAGGTTCTTTTTAAGCGGCGGCGAAACGGAAGATTTGGTACAAGAGGGAATGTGCGGTCTGTACTTCGCTGTGGGCGGCTTTAAGGAAGGGGGCGCAAGCTTTTCTTCCTACGCGTACAGCTGTATCAGAAACAGAATTCTCGATACCGTTAAAAAGAGCGGCGGAGCAAAATATTCCGCGCTGAACAATTTTTTACCTATCGACGCAGGCGAAGAAATTTACGTTTCCGAAGAAAATCCCGAAGAGAAAATTATAGGGATTGAAAACGGACGCGAGCTTTTACACAAGATGAGCAAAATTTTATCCTCGCTTGAATTCAAGGCGCTCATAATGTACACCGACGGTATGACGCTTTCTGAAATTTCGTCCGCGCTTGACAAGAGCGCGAAAAGCGTTGACAACGCGCTGACGAGGGCAAAACATAAACTACAAAAATCAATTTCTGCGGAGGAATAAATGGCGTACCTCGCATTTTACAGGACTTTCCGTCCCACGTCGTTTGATACGGTGGTAAGGCAGGAGCACATAGTCCGTACTTTAAAAAACCAGATTGAAAGCGGCAAAATAGGACACGCGTATCTTTTTTGCGGTCCGCGCGGCACGGGTAAAACCACCCTTGCCAAAATATTTGCACGCGCAATCAACTGCGATAATCCCGTTAACGGTTCGCCTTGCGGCAAATGCGCAACCTGCAAATCGCTTGCAGACGGCGCTAATATCGACATAAACGAAATCGACGCGGCTTCTAACAACGGCGTTGACGAAATGCGCGACCTGCGCGAAAAGGTGCAGTATCCGCCCGTTGCAGGCAAATACAAGGTATATATCATCGACGAGGTGCATATGCTCACGGCGTCCGCTTTCAACGCGGTTTTGAAAACGCTCGAAGAGCCGCCCCGTCATGCGGTTTTCATTCTTGCCACAACCGAGCCGCAGAAAATTCCCGCGACAATTCTGTCGCGCTGTATGCGGTTCGATTTCAAACTCATTCCCCAAAAGGATTTGGAGGGGCTGATAAAGGACGTTCTTCAAAAATCGGGCAAGGAATACGAGGAAGAGGCGGTTGCGGCAATTGCCCGCGCAGGCGCAGGCTCGGCACGCGACAGCCTTTCAATCGCTGATATGTGCGCTTCGTACTCCGGCGGCAAGCTGACCTATGACGACGTCAATTCTGTTTTAGGCAGTGCGGACTTTTCTTCGGTTGCGGAAATAGCCGAAAGTATTTTAAAGGAGAATGCGCAAAGCTCGCTTTCACTGGTTGAAGGAGTGCTTTCCACGGGAAAGAGCGCGGGCGTTCTCGTCAAAGATTTGCTTATCTTTTTAAACAACTGCGCAATCGTCAAAATCTGTAAAAACGCAAAAGAAATAGTCAACCTTCCCGAAGAGAGCTTTAACGCGATTGTGAAAATTGCGGGCGGAGCCGACGGACATAAAATATTAAGGGTAACCGAGCTTCTTGCAAAAGCCGAAACCGATTTAAGATATTCGTTGAACGGCAGAATTACTCTTGAAACGGCAATTTTAAAATGCGCCATGCCCGAGTCCGATTACAATCTGGACGCGCTTATCGGAAAAATCGGCGAGCTCGAAAGAAAGCTTAACGAGGGCGTTGAAGTGAAAGTAAAGGCTCAAGCCCCCGCGCTTGAAAAACCGCAAACGGCACCCGCAGAAAAAAGGGCGGAGGTGCAAAAACCCAAACTCGAAGAGGACAACGAAAAGCCCCCTTTCAATAAGGCGGAAGAGGACGCGGTACAGCCCGCGCTCTGGGAAACGCCTTCGGCGGCAACCGCGCCCGCACCGGTTAAAAGTTTGAACGACGGCGAAAAGTCGGGTGTTTTCGGCAAGTTTATAAGAAGTCTCAGAACTACCCGCAAAAACGCGGTGCTGTTTACCCTCTGTATGGATTTGGGAAACTTTTTCGAGGGCGAAAATTTAATTCTCACAACCGACAGCGAGGCGGTGTTCAAGGGTCTGACAAGACCCGATAACGCAAACTTTATAGCGGAAACCTTGGCGGAGCTCGGCGTTTCCGCGCACGAGGTGCGCCTAGTCGAAAAGGGCGAAAGCGATTATGAAAAAGCTTTGAAAGAGCTTAAAAGCAATTTCGAAGGAACGGATATTCAAATAAAATAATTTGTAAGGAGCAACTATGGCAGGATTTAAAGGCGGCATGGGCGGAATGGGAAACATGCAGAACCTGATGAAGCAGGCGCAGAAAATGCAGGAGCAGATGCAGGAAGCCGACAAGGAGCTCGAAGAGCTCGAAGTTGTAGGACTTTCGGGCGGCGGCGAAGAGGGCGACGAAACGGTAGTCGTATATATGAACGGCAAAAAAATTATCAACGGCGTAGAATTCGGCAGTAAGCTTTCGCAGGTTGTCGATATTACCGACGAGGACGACGTCGAGATGCTTGAAGACCTTATTATGGCGGCAATCAACGACGGCTACAAAAAAGCCGACGAAATATATAACGAAAAAATGGGACCTTTCGGCAAAAACAGCGGCGGTCTCGGCGGTTTAATTTAAATGGACGTTTTTATAGAGCCAATAGGCAGACTTATAAACGAGTTTTCAAAGCTCCCCGGCGTCGGCAAAAAAACGGCGCAGAGGTACGCTTACAAAATAATAGGTATGTCGGATAGCGAGGCAAAAGCCTTTGCCGAGAGCATCGTCGAGTGCAAGCGCAAGGTGAGATACTGCAAGGTATGCGGAAACTTTACCGAAGAGGACGTTTGCGAAATCTGCAAGCGCCGCGACAAGGCGGTAATCTGCGTCGTTAAAGAGCCTAAGGACGTAATCGCAATGGAAAAGCTTCACGAGTTTAAAGGGGTATATCACGTTCTTCACGGCGTAATTAGCCCCATGGACGGCGTGGGACCCAACGATATACGAATAAAAGAGCTTCTTGCCCGCGTGCAGGAAGGCGGCGTTCAGGAAGTGATTATGGCTACAAATCCGGACGTAGAGGGCGAGGCGACCGCAATGTATATTGCAAAAATTTTGAAACCGCTCGGCGTGAACGTAACAAGACTTGCGCACGGAATACCTATCGGAAGCGAGCTCGAATATACCGACGAGGTTACGCTTTCCCGCGCGCTTTCCGAACGTAAACAAATTTAAAATAAGGAATTAATCAATGAAAGTATCGGTTTTAGGCTGCGGACGCTGGGGTTCGTTTATAGCATGGTATCAGGCAACCGTTCTCAAAAATCAGGTAACTAGCTGGGGTCCCGGGGGCGAGTACTCTTATGAGATTTTAAAAAGCACGGGCAAAAACGAATATGTTACTCTGGATAAATCGATTACGCTTACCTGCGACTTGAAGCAGGCGGTCGAAAGCGCCGAGGTTATAATAATTTCGATTTCCTCGCAGGGGCTTCGCGGCTTTATGCAGAAGGTTACAAAATACGACGTTAAAAACAAACCCTTCGTGCTTTGTATGAAGGGTATCGAAGAGAGCACCGGCAAAAGACTTTCAGAGGTTATGGTTGAAAGCGGTATCCCCGCCGAAAATGTGGCTGTATGGGTAGGACCGGGACACATTCAGGCTTTTACGCAGGGTATACCCAACTGTATGGTAATAGACAGCGTAAACGAAGAGCTGAAAAGATATCTTGCCGACAGCTTTAAAAGCAATCTTATCCGCTTTTACTACGGAAACGATTTAATCGGCACCGAAATAGGCGCGGCGGCAAAAAACGTTTTGGGCATTGCGGCAGGCGTTCTTGACGGAAGCGGCTATGTAAGCCTGAAAGGACCCCTTATGGCGAGGGGCGCGTATGAGGTCGGCAAGCTCATTAAGGCAATGGGCGGCGAGTTTAACTCTGCTTACGGACTGGCGCATTTGGGCGATTACGAAACCACGCTTTTTTCAGAGTATTCGCACAACCGCCGTTATGGTGAAATGATGGCGCACGGCGCAAAATTCGATAAGCTTGCCGAGGGTGTTATGACCGCAAAGGCAATGAAGGAGCTGGGCGACAAATACAAAATAGAATTGCCCATAACCCACGCCGTGTACGAAGCTTGTTTCCTCTCTCACGCATTCGAGGGCGGCGACGGCGCAAAGACCTGTATGGAAATAATTTTAAAGCTTTTTGAACGCAGTACCAAGAGTGAGTTTTAAGTTGTGAAATTTTTCAAAAAATCAGTATTGGTTTTTATCGTAGCCATTCTTACCATAGGCGTAGTGTTGTTCTCGGCTTGCTCGCTTAAAACTGTTAAACTGAGCAAAATTCCGCGCGACGGGAATTACCGTTTTATTTCCCAGAACTACATAACTTCGGACGGTTCGGCATTATATTTACCGACTGCTATCAATAAAGCGGTTAGGCGTTATTTACGCAATACAAAAATTAATACGACAACTCATTATCTTGTTCCCGACGAAGACGGCGTTTATATTGCCGTCAAATTTTATTACGGCGACGATAAAACACGTTACGACCTTGCATTCGGCTATATGAAATACGCGACTTTAAGAATTTCGGTCGGCGCAGTAATCAAAAACGCCGATAGATTAGCTTATGCAAGTAAATTCGATGGTCAAAAATTCATATTCAAAAGCGCTGACGGCGAATATAAAATATTTGATTACAAAATTAAAGCTGTTGAGCCGTTTTCCCATCCCGAAGAGATGGCTGAAAATAATTTTATCGGTTTTTCGGTTTACAATGATAAGCTGGGTGCAAGCTACTACGACGAAGAGGAAGGCGATTATTACTTTTATTCTTATGTAAACGGCTACGGCGAAAAAATAATCACTTATCATTATGACGAAGCGGTTTACAAATACGATTACAAAGAGAATTATTTGTATTTAACCACCGACGGCAAGGAAGGCATTGTTGCCGCATTTGACCCTGAGAGCGGCGAGATAATCAGCGGCGAAAGCGCGTATGAGATGTATACTGCCGACGAAGGTAAAGCCGTTTTGGACGGAAAGGAATACGCCTACGATTTTGAAAAAAATACGGGTTTGCTTACAATATCCGACGGTGAAAACGGACAAACTTTTACTATGGAGTATTTAAGAGAAACCGTGCCCGAGATAAACGAGGCGTACGCCATTTATGAGAGCGGTACTCTCAGTATGCACAGCGTAATCATACAAAACGGCGAATTTTATCTTGTGCTTAAATGCGGGTTGTCTATGTTCGGTTATTTAGGAATGACGCCTCCGCTGATACTCAGATTTAACCCCGACAGCTGCAGCTTTTCATACATAGGTTTTCACCCCGACCACACATACAGTATAAGGT
>JAIDOO010000311.1 GCA_029063275.1 Clostridia bacterium | reverse complement strand
GCTACGGTTTCCCGTACTACTCCCTTAGCAGGGGAGCCCCTTGAGCCACTTGGGTACTTCCGCTCAAAGCTAGATAAATATAACATATATTATTATTTTTGTCAAAGCATTATTTCGATTTTGATAAAATTATTTTGTGCGGTGCGCTTGCAAAAGAGCATACTGTTATGCTAAAATTAGGGTATCAAACGCCGCAGGCGTGGAAGGCGTTAGTATTCAAGGAGTAAATATATGAAAATAGTTTTTATAGGGGACTCGATAACCGATTGCGGCCGCGACAGGAATGACGGTAAGTCTTTGGGCTGCGGATTTGTAAAAGTGCTTTCGGACAAGCTTCATCCGCTGTATCCCGATACGGATTTGGAGCTTATCAACAAGGGTATTTCGGGAAACGAGCTTAGCGACGTTTTGGACCGCCTGCAAAAAGACGTAATAGACCTTAAACCCGACGCCGTGGTTATAATGATAGGCATAAACAACACCCTGCATAAATACAGCGAGGGAAAAGAGCTTGATTTGAAAAAGTTCGAAGAGGATTTGGTTTCGTTGTTTACCCGCCTTAAAAAGGAGGGGATAGTGGTTATATTCCTTGAGCCTTTCCTTTTGCCTGCGCCAGACAAACGCAGAATGAGAAAGCTTTTTGAAGAAGAGCTGAAAATTATAGACCGCGTAGCCGAAGTGCTTGCGGACGAGTTTGTGCCCTATGACGAAATGTTTCAGGGACTTTCAGAGAGCATACCTTACACCGAGTATTCGGCGGACGGAGTTCACCCTACGGAGCGTTGCTCGCGCCTGATTGCAAATACGGCGATAAAAGCCATAAGAAAGCATCTGCTTTAATATAATCAACAAAAGTCCCTGCGGCTGAGCCGCAGGGACTTTATAATTTATAACTCTTCGTCGGTGTGGTTTTTGTAGCCCTCGCCGTAAATTTCTTTTGCGGAGGTTACTACCATAAATGCGGCGGGGTCGCACTGCTTTACAACGTCTCTCAGTTTGGGATAGAGGAAGCTTTTCACCGCGCACAAAATCATTCGCTTATTATCGCCGGAATAGGCTCCCTTGCCGTCGGTAACGGTGGCGCTGATATCCAGCTCTTTGACGATTTTATCGCAGATTTCGTTCGCCTTGTCTTCAACCGTTATTATATAGACCAGTTTTGCCGAGTTGCCGCCGTACAGAACCAAATCGAAGGTCAGCGTAAATATTACTATAGAAATAACCGTGTAGCACAATAAGTCGAAGTCGCGGTAAGCCGCAAACGACGCGCAGACGATTATAATATCTATTACCATAGAAATGACGCCCGTCTTTATATAGCGGAATTTTTTTCTTAAAAGCTTAACCACGATATCGGTGCCGCCCGTGGTACTGCCCATTCTGAAAATAAGTCCCAGTCCTATGCCGAACAGCGCGCCGCCCACCAGAGAGGAAATAAGCACGTTATCCGTTACAGGAATGAATTTTTTTAGCGCGAAATTCCAAACTTCTATTAATGCCGAAGAGAGTACCGTCGCAAACAAGGTAGAGAGGGTGAAGCCCTTTCCGAAGAATATAAACCCGAGTATGAACAGCGGTACGTTTATAATAATTATCAGAATACCCGTGTTCAGTATTCCCGCGACAGGGGTGGGCTGTAAAAGGTAGCTTATAATAATCGCTATGCCGGTAACTCCGCCCGAAGCGATATGATTTGCGTCGAGAAAGAACGAAACCCCCGCCGAGTAGATTATGCAACCCAGTACTATTATCGAATATCTCTTTAAAAATTCCAAAGCTTTCTTTTTTTTCATTGCCGCATTCCGTAAAGTTTGACTGCCGCTTAAAAGCGCCATAATTATATTATAAGCAAAATCAAAAAATCTGTCAAGCGGACTCGGAGCGGGGCGCAAGCCGCAAACAAGAAGGTGAAAAGCGTGAATATACATTTATGCAATTATAAATGTATAAGATTTTTACGGCGGCAGTGTAAATAATTAGCATTTTAAGGACTTTTTCGGACGTCATATATGTCTTAAAAGCGGAAAATACGATAATTTTTTACCGTTTTTGAGCCAAATTAACCATATTTGTTGGCTTTTGGCGGTATTTAACAGAATTACAGATTTTCTCGTTTTAACGGTTAAATCAGTTGAATTTTTATAAATTATATTGTATAATGACCGTATATTGAATAATGCCGCAATTTTTCCTGCGGTATTCCGTGAAAATCAGAGGAGAGATAGCAATGAAAAAATTTCTGTTGGCGTTTCTTGCAGTCGTTTGCCTTACCTGTCTTGGTATTGCCGCTGCGGCTTGTACGGATTCGCGCTACTACACTCTTTATTTTAGTTCGGTAGACGGTGCAAACATCGTCTGCGAAATTCCTTCGGGCTACGAGGTCAGATCGGGCTATAACGTTAATTTTAAAGTAGAGCTTGACGACGACGCGGAGGGCGAACCTATCGTTGCGGTCAACAATGACGTTATCAAAGCAGACGGCAACGGTAATTATTCTTTCACGATGAAGCAGGATACGACCGTTTCCGTTTCGGGCGTATACGTTACGGGCAGATACGCGGTTGTATTCGACAAGGGCGACAGCGAAGGAAACGAATACCGCGTTACTTACAAAGCTTCGTACGTTGACGAAAACGGTACTCTCACGGAAATAGATACCGAGGACCCGGACGGCACGAGAGTAAAGTTGGGTACGGAAGTTTCTTTCTCGATTGACGTAAGCGTTTATTACGGCGAAAATCCCAAGTTCGAAGTGCTTGCGAACACCCAGGTAATTACACCCGAGAACGGAACCTACCGCACGACTATAGACGGCAGGGTAACCGTTTCCATTCAGGGGCTCGAACTCGAGGAATCGTTCCTTGCGCTCGAGGACGGCGGTAACGGTTCGGCAACAAGTCCGTTCAAAATCAGAAAGCCCGTAGACCTTTATACGATGGCTTACTTAATGAGCAACTCGTTTTATTACAGTCAGGTTGCTTCGGCTTATTACAGCCTCGAAGCGGATATCGATCTGAAAGGCGAGGAAATGTTCATAATCGGCGTATCCGATTCTTTGTTTTTCTCCGGCGACTTCAACGGTAACGGGCACACTATTTCAAATTACACGATTTTACCCGACGTAATTGACCAGAACGATTTTACCGCAGGCTTTATGTCCAATATCGGTATGTTCGGCGTTGCGGCAGGCGCGCAGATTTACGACTTGAATCTTAAAAACTTCACCTGCGATATAAACGCGGCTCCCTGGGATACCGACGATAACGTGGATTACCGCGGCTTCTTCGTCGGCGGCGTAGTTGCTTACGGCGTGGGCGTAAATATCACCAACTGTACCGTAAGCGGTACCGTACAGGCAACTGCGGGCGATAACAGGTTCGGCTATATCGGCGGAATTATCGGCTATCAGATGTCCGCATTGATGGAATCGGAAGGCACGCGTTATTACTCGGCGGTGCGTTCGTGCTCGACCGATATGACTATAGTGGGCAGAGCGGGCTGTGTTTACAGCGTAGGCGGCATTGCCGGCTGTGTACAGTCTTACGACGAAGCGACCCCCGCTATGATTATAAACTGCTACTCTACGGGCGAGGTTTCCGGTGCAATGCGCACGGGCGGAATCGCCGGTATCGTATACTCGTACGGCGCGATAATAAACAGCTACGCGACCGGTTACGTTGACGCATACACCCGTCTTGCAGACGACGCCTCATACGGCAATTACAGATATGCATACTCGGGCGGTATCGTCGGCGATCTCGGAACGGACGCGGTAGTAGCGAACAGCTTTTTCGCGGGCGAGGCAACGGCAACCGCCGCGGCGGGCGCAAGCTTCAGGCAGGCAGGCGATATTGCGGGACATCTCGGTATGGGCGGCGCTAACGGCGGCGAATATATCCACTCGGACAACGGTCTTGTTTACAATTGCGCTTCAGTCAACGACGATTCGGTTACTATAAACAATTATTATATAGAGTACGTTCTCGGCTGGTCCTCGGCAGACTGGACGTTTAACAACGCGGGCTATCCTACGATAAACGCGGCTGAGGCGAGCAACGAATTTAATATAACGGTAAATCTTAAAGACGGAACGGTAGGCGGCAACAGCACCGTCGTGCAGAACGTCAAGGACGAGTATTATCCTATGGCTAACTGGTATCTGCCCCTTCAGGGTCATACCATTCCCGAATTTTTGACTTCGGGCGACGGCTGGCGTACTTTCGGATATTACTTCGACGAAGATCTGTCCATAAAGGTTCCCAACGGCTATGTTCCCACGCACGACGTTACCCTTTATGCTTGCTTTGTAAATTACGGTGAGGTTGCGGGCGTTTACTACCTGCAATGGTCGGATATCGGAAGCGGCAAGTATATCGAGCTTACCGCAGACGGCGAGCTTATCTACCGCGACGGCGCTCTTTCGAGTACTTCTTATTACTATTACGACGGCGAAACGATAACCTTGCGCGATACCTTTATCGCGGTAATAGACGGACTTTCGGCAAACGCGTACTCGTCTTTCAAGGCAACCGTTGACGAAAACGGCGTTATGACGATTTGGGATAATATGTACTATCCCGCAAATTCGCCGGTACGCGCTTCGAAGAAGCTTGAAAACTTCGGCTACGGCAAATATTACGGCGCGGGCGTTGAATATCTTTTCAACACCGACGGCACGGGCGTTTATACTAACGGCAATGTAGAGCAGAATTTCACCTATAAGGTAAACGGAAACGCAATCGAGATTTCACTCAGCGGTGCAACCGTAAACGGAACTGTCGGCAACGGCGTCGTTACCGCAGTGAACGGAGTGAGCCTTACTGCATACGACAAGTTTGCGGGCACTTGGGAGCTTTCGGCAGGCTCGCATAAGGAATACACCTTTGACGGCAAGGGCGGCTGGTCATACGAATACTACGGCTATGACGCAGACGGCAACAAGGTTCCAAAAGCGTCTGCCGCAAGCGGTTCATACACCGTATCCGGCGATACTGTAACCCTTAACAACGGTACGAAATTCAGCTTCACTGCTGAAGGCTACCTTGTATCTAACGGCTCGGTTTACTACTACAAGCAGTACAGCTATACGGGCGTATGGAGCGACCTTGCCAATATGTACAGCATTGAGCTTACGTTTAACGGCGTAACGGTCGACGGCTACGGCAGTGCGTATATAGACTACGGCGCAAGCTACGGCGGTTATGACCTCGAATATGAAGTAGAGGTCGGAACGCTGTCGGTTGTAACGGGAGTAAATCCCACAACCGGCGCTTCAATAGTTACCACTTACGAAAACAAGCCCGTTATATATATGTACAACAACGATATGCTGATTGCGGCGCTCGTATATCTCGAAAACAGCCGTACCCTTTGGGGAAGCGTATATCAGATAAACACCGGTACGACGGCGGTCAAGACCTTCTATCTGTACGACGAATTCAAGGGCGACTGGATAAGCGGCAATCTTGACGTAACCTTTAACGGCCTCGGTAACTACAACGTTGCCGGAAACTCAACCTTTATAGGGGCAAACGGCGTTGTTACCGTAACGACTGCGGACGGTACAGTAAGCGGAACCTACAGTCTTGTCGACAACACTCTTACCGGTTCGTTCGAGTATGACGGACACACCTATAATATAAGCTACGACGAAAACTCGGGAACAATCAAGATTACCGAGGGATCGCTCACTCTCCAACAGCGCGACAAGTGGTACAACGTACAGCTTATCGACGAAGCGGGCAGCGTTTATACCTTCAACGGCAAAGGCGATATCGGCGCGGGCGTTATGACTATAACCTCGACCGACGGCACTGCAAGAGAGGTGTCCTATAACGCAACCACTATAACAAAATCGGGCAACAACTTTATGTACGGCTCAACCGTGCTTTACGTTCACAACGGCTTTACTGGCGAGTGGTATATAGCAGGCTCTTACGGCGAAAAGCTTGTAATCGGCAAATTCGACGCAAGCTACACCGCGACGGGAACTTACTTCGATAACGCAAATTTGACTTTCACTTATTATCCCGAAGGAAATTACGTTACGATAACCGACCCCGGCGACCCTACGGCTCTGCCCCTGTATATCAACTTGCTTGACGGCGGCGACGTAACAGAGCTTGCGGTTTCAACCGTGAACAACACTTTCGGAATGTACAGCGTCTGCACCAAGGGCGACTTTGACAGCTATAAGGGCGACTACGCTTACGACGGCGGAACGCTCACTCTTGACGGCTTCGGCAACAGCGTGTTTACTGACGGCGCGGCAAAATACGTCAAGAACGGTCAGACGGTAGAAAGCTACTCGTACACAATTGACGAATTCGGTCAGGTTCTGCTGCGTTCGGACGAAACCGGTTGGTACTCTATCTTCTGCGAAGATAAGGACGGCGAATACGTAAGCGGTAACGGCAAACATTTTGCAATAATTTCACCCGATAACCTGTATACGATATCCGCGACCGACGAGAACGGAGTTGTGTTCTCGTTCTACGGCAACGGCAAGGGTTCGACCGACGAGGGTACCGAGTACACCTACACAATCGAAGAGCAGGATACTACCCGTATGCAGTACACCCTGGTTCTTACAATCGACGGTGAAGAAATAACTTACCTGCTCGATTACAGCTCCGACTTCGGTTCGGCGTACTACACGATTACCGTCGCGCCCGAAGAGGACGAAGAGGAAGAATCGGGAAACTGATAAATAAAGCGAAAGGGCAGTTTTGCCCTTTTTGCCGTGTTTAATGTATAGGAAAGACAGATTTTTAGATAAGAGAATTTCGGAGGTTTACATGACAAAATTAAGACGTGCGGCTTGCGTCTGGCTTACGGGAATAATGGCGGCGACTTTCGTCGCGGGTAACGTTCTTGCTTTTGCCGATACAAAGGGCTCAGGCACGATTGCCGCGGAAAAATACGATACGGTAAATTTCACGGACGTAACCGGCAAGGTTGACGTAAGCAGTGTTGCACTGCAAAATCTTAGTCCGTCCGTTCTGCAGAACGCGGGCTATACGACCGCAAGCGGGACCCGCACTGTTATAGTAAGACTTAATTCCGACTCGGTTGCGGACAGCGTTCCCGACGGCGAATCGGTTACGGACTACCTTTCTTCGTATGCAGGCAGTAAAAAAATCAAATCGATAAAAGAGGCGCAGAACGACTTTTTGAATTCGCTGTCCTCGATGGGCGTAAGTTACAAACTGCGTTATCAGTACACCACGGTAACAAACGCGGTTGCAATAGAAGTGGACGCCTCCCAAATCTCCGCGATAAAAAGCGTTGCAAGCGTGAAGGCGGCGTATCTCTCGCAAACCTATTCGTATCCCGAAGCGGTTTCGGCAGATGACGTCGTGGCAAGCACGCCAAGCAATTACAGCAACGTGTACGCAACGGGTATTTACAACTCTTCGGATATTATCGACGAATACGGCTATGACGGAAGCGGAATGACCGTAGCGGTACTGGATACCGGTCTTGACTACACGCACGAAGCGTTTACAACCTATATGCCCGACAGTTCGGAAGTGGCTATGGACAAATCGTACGTTGCGTCAAAGCTCAACGAAAATGTATTTAACGCGACTACCCTTTCGGCGGCAAACGGCAAAAATATTACCGCAGACGACGTTTACGTAAGCTTAAAGGTTCCCTTTGCTTACGACTATGCCGACGGCGACGCGGACGTTTATCCCTCGTATTCACAGCACGGCACGCACGTTGCGGGTATTGTTGCGGGACACGCCGACAGCTATAAAGACAAAGACGGAAATCTTGTTAAAAGCGAGTTTAAGGGCGTTGCTCCCAATGCTCAGCTCGTAATCTGCAAGGTGTTCACCGACGACTTCGAGAGCGACGAGCTCGGCGGAGCTACCACTGAAAACCTTGTAGCCGCGCTCGAGGACTGCGTATCTCTCGGCGTTGACGTAATCAATATGTCCCTCGGAACTCCCTCGGGCTTCTCGTCGGGCTTCCTCGACGACGATGACGAAGGTCAGCTTCTGGACGACTGTTACAGGGCAGTCAAGGGCGCGGGGATTAGCCTTATATGCGCGGCAAGCAACGAGTACAGCGCGGGCTTCGGCAGTGCGTTCGGTACCAACCTCGCAACCAACCCCGACTCGGGTACGGTAGGTTCGCCCTCGACCTTCGACGGCGCGGTTTCGGTTGCCAGCGTAAACGGTCAGCAAGCGCCCTTTATGGTCGCAAACGCAGACACAAATTATGCGGCTCCGATTTTCTACACCGAATCCAGCGACGCAAACGCGGTCAGATTCGAATTTGCCAAACAGCTTTTAGGCAATAATACCAGTGAAATTTTCAAATACGTTGTGGTTCCCGGCGCAGGGCAGGAGTCTAACTACAGCGCAAGCGTCAAAGCGCTTTTGAACGACAGCCAATACAGAACTATCGCGCTTGTCCGCCGCGGCACAACCACATTCGAGGCGAAGATAAGGACGGCAATGCAGTATGCGGACGCGATAATAGTTTACAATAACGTCGCGGGTTCGATAGGTATGTCGGTCGGCGAAATCGAAGACCCTATTCCCGCAGTTTCCATAACTATGGACGCAGGTACAAAGCTTTGCTATAACGAAAGCGGCAAACCCATTACCCACGGCTATATCGAAATCAATTCAAACTATCTCGCGGGACCCTTTATGAACGAATATTCGTCATGGGGTGCAACTCCCGATTTAAAGCTTAAACCTGACGTTACCGCACACGGCGGCGAAATTACTTCGACAGTTGCAGGCGGCTACGACGAGTTGAGCGGAACCTCTATGGCGTCGCCCAATCTTGCGGGCTTCGTTGCGCTTCTGCGCAGCTACGTTAAAAAAGACCTTGCGGCAATCCACGGCGGCGACTCGCTGAAAATCACTCAGCTTGTCAACCAGCTTGTAATGAGTACCGCAACAACCGTTTACGACGTTTACGGCTTGCCCTACTCGCCCAGAAAACAAGGCTCGGGACTTGCAACGTTGAAAAATGCGTTCGGCACAGGCGCTTACCTGTGGACCGACGAGGAAAACGACAAGTATGCGGCGGAGGACAACAGACCCAAAGTCGAGCTCGGCGAGGACGAGGACGGAGTAGGTAAGTACACGTTCAGTCTGAACGTTACAAACTTCGGCGCAAACGACCTTGAATTTATCGCAAGCGCACAGCTCTTTACCGAAACTCTTTCAACCGACAGGTTGTCGGTTGCAGAAAAGGCTTACTTCCTCAATGATATCGCACCCGTTTGGTCGATAAGCGAAAACGGCGCTTCACGCTCGCTCGGCGCAGGTGAAGTATTCGCGGTAAAGGCGGGCTCATCCGCAAAAATCACCGTAACGCTGGAGCTTTCGCAGGCGGAGAAGAATTATATAACCACAAGCTTCCCCAACGGTATGTTTGTCGAAGGCTTTATCACCCTCAAATCGCAGACCGAAGGGCAGTGCGACTTAAATCTTCCCTATATGGGCTTCTACGGCGACTGGGAGGCGGCTCCCATGCTCGATTACAGCGTGTATGAAATCGCTGAATCACAGCAGGATAAGTCGACGCCGGAAGAGCAAAAACTCAAGGAAAGCGTCTGGGCTACGCAGGCGTTTGCAAATTACTACGACAATAGATATTCCGTGCCTATGGGCAGTTACGCTTACACCCAGGACGAATCGGCAGAACAGATTTACGCCGACGCCGAGCACGCGGCAATTTCGCGCTATAACTGGTATTACGGCGACGACGACCCTTCGAATTATCTTACAACCTACCAGATACGCGCTTTATATGCGGGACTTCTCAGAAACGCGGCGGTCGTAACGTACGACCTGTCCGACGCGGAAACGGGCGAGTTGATAAAGAGCGATAACGTATACCGCCTTAACAAGGCGTATGCAGGCGGCGGAGCTTCGACCCCCTCGCAGGTTCTATTGGAATTCGACCCCGAAGTGCTTGGTCTTGTCAACAACGGCAAGTACGCGCTCGATTTCTATTTCTACTTCAACGTAGAGCAATACGAGCAGGGCATAAAGACGGAAGACAACACTTTCTCAATGACCTTCTACGTCGACTACGAGGCGCCCATTCTTCTGGATTCGCGTATCAGATACGTAGACCACAAGGATACCTCGGGCAGGGAGTGGCAGAGCGTATATCTCGATTTGGATATTTACGACAACACCTACGCCCAATCGGTAATCCTCTGCTGTGCGGAATACAACGACCCCGGCAATCCTACGACGTTGACCGATTTAAGGCTTGTAACCGACTATATAACCCCTGTTTACAATTCGGTTAAAAACGGCACCACAACGGTAACTATCGATATAACCGACCTGATGGCTCAGCCCGAAACTTATAAAAACAGACTGTATGCCCAGATCGACGACTACGCGTTAAACCACAGAGTTTTCCAAATCGATTTCGCCAGATCTACGGCAAACGTATTGCCTTCTGAATTTGAAATTATAGGCAATACCGATATCGTTGTCGGCGTAAACGAAACTTATAAAGTAAACTTACAGATTCAAGGCAGTGCAAATCCTTCGAACTTTACGTGGACCACAAGCAGCGAGCGTTATGTCAGAGTGTATAACGGCGAAATCTTCGGCGTAGCGCCCACAAGGGCAAATATTCCCGCAACCGTAACGGTAATCGGCGCCAACGGCGTAAGTAAGAGCATTAACGTAACGGTAGTGGATAACGGCAAAAAGCTCACGTTCCCGACAGCGCTGTCGTTCGGAATGATACGGGATAATCTTGACAGTCTTGTCAAAGCAACGGGCGTCGTAAGGGTAAATGCGGGCGTAACCTTTACTCTCGACCTCATTGCCGAGCCGTGGTACTACAATCTTTCAAACTATACGGTTGTATGGAGTTCCAGCAATACCGATATAGCAGAGGTTGACCAAAACGGTAACGTTACTGTCCACAATACAAAGGGCAACGCTTCGATTTACGCTGAAATTTACGACGGAAGCATTCCCAGATGCGCCGCAAGCGTAACGCTTGCCGTGCAGGACCCGTACACCGTTTCAAACAACAGGCTTACAAGGTACAGCGGAACCGAAAAAATAGTAGAAATTCCCAACGATAAAAATATACTGACTATCGGCGAAGAGGCGTTTGAGGATAACTCGACTATGGAAGTGTTGATTATTCCTTCAACCGTTACTTCGATCGATATAAGGGCGTTTGTAAATTGTACGGCGCTGAGAGAGGTTTACTTCATTCAGAAAGACGCGATGGAGATTCCCGACTCAAGCCTTACTACCATAATGCGTTACGCATTCTCGGGCTGTACAGCGCTTGAAAAGGTAGACCTTTCAAACTGCAAAACGATAACCGTAGACAGGTCGGCTTTCGAAGGCTGTACTTCGCTTAAAACGATTGTCAAGATGGATAACATCGGTACTATGAACTCGAGGGCGTTCTACGGCTGTACCTCGCTTGAAAGCATCGATCTTACCGGTATGCACGTTGCGGGCTCGTACGTGTTTGCAGGCTGTACCAAGCTTACCGACGTCAAAACGGGTTATTACACGGCAATCGGCACTAATATGTTCAACGGTTGTACCTCGCTCAGAGAGATTACGATAAACACAAAGACCGTTGAAGCAAACGCATTTTCAGGCTGTACTAATCTCGAAACCGTTACTTTCGGCAAATCCGAAACGGAGCAGGTATCCGATACCTATATAATAAGCGACTATGCGTTCTATAACTGCGTAAAGCTTGCAACCGTGGATTTCAACGGTAAAGAGGTTAGCGAAATCGGCGATATGGCTTTTGCAAACTGCTCCGCTCTTACGAGCTTCGCGGTACCGGCAGGTCTTACCCGCTTCGGCGACAGAGTATTTGACGGCGTTACCGTAAGCTTTGCCGCGGCAAACGGCTCGGGTTACACGGTTGAAAACGGCGCGGTTTACAACGGCACAACGCTGTTGATTGCGCCCAAGTCAATCCCTTCGGGCTTTGCGCTCAAATCCGGAACTACGGCAATCGCGCCTTACGCGTTCTCCGGAAGCGTGTTTGCAAGCGGTACGATTAATCTCTCGGGAGTAACCTTAATAGGTGTGGGCGCATTTGCGAATTCCAACCTCGGTTCGGTTACTATTCCCGCAACAGTTACCGATATTTCCGCTTACGCGTTTACGGGCACCCGACTTACAACCGTTAAAATCAATAAAGAAGTAAAATCGATAGGCGCGGGCGCGTTTATGAACTGCGCAAACCTTGCGACTGTTGATTTTGAGGAAAATTCTCAACTCGCTTCGATAGGCGACGCGGCGTTCTACCGCTGTACGGCTCTTAAAACCGTAACCCTGCCCGACGGCGTAAAGACTATGGGCAGCAGCGTATTCTACGGCTGTAACGCTTTAACTTCGGCGGTAATGCCCTCGGTTACAAGCCTCGGAGCATACACCTTTGTCGGCTGTACCTCGCTCGAACGCGTAACCTTCGGAGAAAATGCAACAACCGTCGGCGATTATACCTTCGGCTCAACCGTACTCACGGACGACACGTTGTCGGTAATCGGCTGTGCTAAGCTTACCGAGGTCGTTATAGGCGGCAAAACGAAAGTTATCGGCGAGGGCGCCTTTATGGGCTGTACCGCGCTCGAAGAAATCGATCTTAAAAACGTAACCGATATTTCAAACGGCGCGTTCTACGGTTGCAGGGCGCTTAAAAATACAGACCTAAGTAAAATCGAACATTTCGGCAATATGGCGTTCTACGGCTGTTCGGGCTTGACCGAGCTCAACCTTACAAACGCAAAGACGATAGGGGACGGTGCGTTCTATCTTGTGGAATTCGAAAGCCTTTCAATCCCCGTTGCCGAAAGCATAGGAAGCTTTGCATTCTTCGGTGGACTTGAAACAACAGTTGAAATCCCCACGAGCGTCCGCACAATCGGCTACGGCGCGTTTGCAAATTCCGCAAATCTCACCGCGTTCGCAATTACGGGCGACGGCGCGACGAAATTCTTCGTAGAGAACGGCGTTCTGTACAGAATTCTCGACACCGTATCGGGAAGAGAGGACAGCTTTGAGCTGACCGCTTATCCCACGGCAAAGGTTGCGGATACGGACGAGGAGAATACTAAGACCTATTCGATAAAAGAAGGCACTGCAACCGTCAAGGCATACGCTATGGCAAGCCTTGCGGACGGCGCGGTAGAAAAAGTAATACTTCCTTACAGCGTAAAGACAATAGGCGACGCGGCATTCTTCGAAAGCGGTATCACCCACTATCAGTTCGAGTCAATCAACGCACCCGTGCTTTTGTCGGAGTTCTACTACATCGGCGAATATTCGGGAGAAGATTTATCCGATTTTTCTCACTGGGTTCCGTTTGCGCGCAACTTCGGCTCGAAAGAAGTATGGAACTACGTAAGCTCTGTACTTGTTGCACCACAGAAATCGGATTTAAAGATTAGCTATCCTTCTAACGGAAGCGGTTACGATAATTATATTTATAGGAGCTACTTCGGCTTCAGCGCGGAGCTCGGCGAGCTTATGGACGACACTACAAGAGCGTTGATAAACGCCGTAAACAGCTTCCCTACGCTTGAAGAAATCGCAAGTTGGAGCTCGTTAGAGGTTAACGAAAGCAATAAAACTATGGTAAGTGAGTTTTCAGCGCTTGTCATTTCCGCTCACGAGTTGTATAATATACTTGCAAGCGATTATCAGTTTGAGCTTTTCGGCGAAGAAAACGAGCAAAGGCTATTCGCGGTAGAAAATGCGTTGAAGAGCGTCAAAGCGCACTTCGGCATTGCCGTAACTCCCAAGTCGTTCTCGATAAGCAACGCCAGCACCCACAAATCGGTTTATACCGAGGGTGAAAGGTTCAGCCTTAACGGTCTTGTGCTCATTGTCAATTACGACGACTACTCGACCGAGCTTGCGGATATGAGCAAGGTAATACTCGAAGCTTATTACGACAGAGAGCTTACGACCCTCAGCAAAAACGTTTACGTTGCGGGTACGGGCGAATACACCGGACTCAGGATAATGATTCCCATAACCGTAAACGAAGCGGGCGGCGGCAACGAAGAAGAAGCGGGCAACCCCAACGGACTTGTTATAGGTCTTTCGGTTGCGGGCGGAGTACTCGGCTTAATCATTATCGCCGCAGTCGTATTCATGATTCTGGAATTAAAATTCGGCATCAAGGTATTCGGCGTGGCGGTATTCGGCAAAATCTTTAAAAAGACTGAAAAAACAGAAGTAGTTTCCGACGAAGAAATTAACGGCACCGATGCCGAGGACGGCGGAAACAAAGAGGAATAAAT
>JAIDOO010000310.1 GCA_029063275.1 Clostridia bacterium | reverse complement strand
AAATCTTTTATCGGTAATATACGCAAGACCGGCGGTTATACCGTCGGGGTCGGTAATTTTAAGTTGTACGGTCGTGCCTGCCGTTGCGCCGAACACGTAAGTCGCACCGACGCCCGTCTGCCCGCTAACCAAGGTACGCTTGGTGTAGGGAATTTCCGTTCCGCCGACCGCCAGCACAACGGTAGGAGCTCCCGTAACCGCAGAATAGCCTACGTTGTAATTTATCTCGTAAACGCCGTCGTCGTCAAGCGTAACAGTGTCGCCCGAGGCGGTAATGCCCGTTGCGCCGTCGGGATAAAGCGTAGTATTATCTACCGGCAACAACGTATCGGAATCTGTTAACGGAACGTCGGCAGTCAGTACGCTGTCAAGCCGTACGTTCGAATCCCTGCCCTTGGGTCCTGTAGGTCCCGTCGCGCCGGTTGCGCCCGTTGCACCGGTCGCACCTCTGGGTCCTGTCGCGCCGTCTTCGCCGTTACCGCCTGTCGGTCCGGTAGGACCTGTTGCTCCGGTAGGGCCGGTTACGCCCGTGGGTCCAGTTACACCCGTAGGTCCCGTTACACCCGTGGGTCCCGTTACGCCCGTGGGTCCCGTTACGCCCGTGGGTCCCGTTACGCCCGTGGGTCCCGTTACGCCCGTGGGTCCGGTAGGACCCGTTGCACCGTCTAAGCCGTCTATGCCGTCTTCACCCGTAGGACCCGTAGCACCTCTGGGTCCGCGGAAACCGGTAGCGCCCGTTTCGCCCGTAGGTCCCGTAGCACCCGTCGCGCCTCTGGGTCCTGTCGCGCCGATTGCGCCTGTTAAGCCCCTGGGACCCGTAGCACCCGTCGCGCCGGTGGGTCCGGTTATGCCTGTAAGCGTATTGACGAACACCGTCCTGACGTCCGAACCGCCGCAACCGCAACCGCCGTTACAGCAGTTGTAGGCTATTAATATTAAGTTTTTAATCATCTATATTACCTCTTAAACCGAGTTTGTTTTCAAAATATTTTTTGTTGTAAAGATAGCTTTCGTGATGCGGTTTAATTCTTCCTGCGGCGGTATTATATGCGTTTGCACGCACCGTGTCGCCCAGTTTGTCATAAATCACACACAACTGCATATTGGGAATAAACCCGCAATAGTCCCTGTTGACAAAACCGCCGTTCTTCTCTTCGGAAGGAGCGTGTAAAGCCTGACGGTACCAGTAAATTGCGGAAGTATATTCGCCTTTATCGAAAAAGTATCCGCCCAAAATACAGCATGCCTGACTTTGCGGCGGAGCAAAAAGAAAACTGCGCAAAAGCGCGCCCAATGCGCTTGTTTCATCGCCCAGGCAAGAATATGCGGAATGCAAATTGAGGCAGGCTTCCACCTTGTTTACTACCCAGCCGCTTCCGTTTAAAAAGTCTTCGAGCACGGCGCAAGCCTCGCGGTACATTCCGTTGAATAAAAGCTCCCTGCCGTAATAAAACTTTTGCCTTTCGTCGAGCGGTTTGCCTAAGGCAATCTGTTTTTGCAGAATCCGCAAATTTCGCATAGGCTCAGAGGACTTGATTTTTTTGTGGTAAATCATTGCATCCGAGTGCAGTATCCTGCCGCAGGGCGTAACCGCCTCGTGTACCGCACCCGAAAATTTGTAATTTCCGCTACGCCTGAAAATGCGCTCCCTGTCGTAAACAAAGGTCGGCTCGCCGTTATCGAACCCCGCCGCGTACGGCAAAACAGCCATATCGTAGTTTTCGAAATTCTCTTTAAGGCGGATAATTTTTTCACAGTTTTCGTCGGTTATAACGTCGTCTGCGTCAAGCCACATAATAAGGTCGCACCCGGCTTTTTCAAACGCAAAATTACGGGCGGCGGAAAAATCGTCGCACCACTTAAAAAAATACACCTTGTCGGTGAATTCTTTGGCAATCTCTACCGTACTGTCGCAAGAACCGGTGTCCGCCACAATTATTTCGTCGGCAAATTTGGCGGCGCAATTAAGACACCGCCTTAAAACCTGCTCCTCGTCTTTTACTATAAGGCAAACGCTTAAAGTCATATTAATTCCCTTTTGCAGTAATACATTATATGCAAACGGGTCTTATCCGCGTACCTTATTTAATTTAACAAGAATTGTGCCGCGGCGGATAATATCCGCCGCGGCACTTTAAAACTTTAAACTTTATTAAATTAAATTCAACGTTTATCCGAACGGAAAGTAAACTCGCCGTCGTTTACACAGACGTGAACCTCTTCGCCCGGAAGAACGTGTCCCGACAAAATCTCGTCCGAAAGTCTGTCTTCAATACGCTTTTGGATTATGCGCTTTAAGGGACGGGCGCCGAACATATCGTTATAGCCCTCGTCAACCAGCTTTGACATTGCCTCGTCCGTAATTTTAAGGGTAACGTTTTTATCTTTCAGCCTTTCCGAAAGTCCGTCTATAATCTTGGTGCAGATTTGAGCCGCCTCGTCTTTTGTCAGCTTGCGGAAGATAATAATGTCGTCCAATCTGTTTAAAAATTCGGGTTTGAACTGCTCGCGCAAAGCTTCGTTTATGGCGTCCTTCATATTGTCGTAGCCGTCGTTGTCGGAAGAAGTGAAACCGAAGTTTGACATCTTTTTAATCTGGCTAGCGCCGACGTTAGAGGTCATTATTATTATTGTATTTTTAAAGTTGATTACCCTGCCCTTGCTGTCTGTCAATCTGCCGTCGTCCAAAATCTGCAAAAGCACGTTAAAAACGTCGGGGTGGGCTTTTTCAACCTCGTCGAAAAGCACTACCGAATAGGGCTTTCTTCTGACTTTTTCCGTAAGCTGACCGCCGTTGTTATCATCGTAGCCGATATATCCGGGAGGCGCGCCTATTAGCTTTGAAACGGAATGTTTTTCCATAAACTCGGACATATCGAGGCGTATCATCAACCGCTCGTCGCCGAACATACTTTCGGCAAGGGCTTTTGCAAGGTCGGTTTTACCTACGCCCGTAGGACCTACGAAAATGAACGAGCCTATAGGCTTATTGGGCTCGGCAAGACCTGCGCGGGCACGGCGGATTGCGCGTGATACCGCACTTACAGCTTCGTCCTGACCGATAATACGCTTATGCAGATTTTCTTCCAAATGAAGAAGCTTTTCGCTTTCCTGCTCGGTTAACTTTATAACGGGAACGCCCGTCCAGCCGCTCACGATATCGGCGATTTCGTTATTGCCGATAATGGGCGCGGTGGTCTGCTTTTCTCCCTTCCAGTCGGAAGTGAGTTTGTCTATTTTGTCCTGAACCTCGTTTATTTCGTTTACAAGCTTTTGCGCCTGAGTGTAATTTTCGCCCTTTGCCGCCTTATTTTTTTCCATATTCAGGCGTTTGAGCTTTTCTTCGAGCTCTTTCACCTCTTCGGGGCTGTTTAAGCTGTTCAGACGCGCGCGCGAAGCCGCCTCGTCGATTAAGTCTATCGCTTTATCGGGCAAAAACCTGTCTGTAATATATCTGTCTGAAAGGTGTGCGGCGGCGTTTATCGCATCGTCGGTTATAACCACCTTGTGGTGGGCTTCGTATTTGTCGCGCAAGCCCTGCAAAATAGCTATTGTGTCCTCCACTGAGGGTTCGTCAACCTGCACGGGGGTAAAACGGCGTTCGAGAGCCGCGTCCTTTTCGATGTACTTTCTGTACTCTTCCAAAGTTGTAGCGCCTATCGTCTGCAACTCGCCGCGTGCAAGCATAGGCTTTAATATATTAGCCGCGTCCAGATTTCCTTCCGAAGTCGAGCCTGCGCCCACGATGTTGTGAATTTCGTCGATAAACAAAATTACGTTTCCGCTGTTTTTGATTGAATTGATTGCGTTTTTAAGTCTTTCCTCAAAATCGCCGCGGTACTTTGCGCCCGCGACCATTCCCGCAAGGTCAAGCGAAAAGACGATTTTGTTTTTTAAAAGGTCGGGAACTTCGTTTTTGATAATCGCCTGCGCAAGTCCTTCGACTACTGCGCTTTTGCCCACGCCGGGCTCGCCGATTAAAACGGGATTATTTTTGGTACGGCGCGAAAGCACCTGGATTATTTTATCGATTTCCTTTCTTCTGCCGATTACGGGGTCGATTTTACCCTCGCGTGCCTTTAATGTGAGGTCGGTGCCGTACTGCAAAACACGCTTATCCAGTCCGCCCTCGCTCTTGCGTTCGGCGGGCTTTTGGAAAATGGATTTGGGACTTTTAAAATTATCCTTTATCGGCGAGGTAAAAAGATACTGTTCTTTATCATCGTCGTTTTCTTCCTCTTCACTTTCCGAGCCGTTGTTGATTGCAAGCTCTAACTTGCTGGCAAGCTGTGTCATATTCACGCCTATCGCGTGGAAAATGCGCATTGCAAGGCACTCAGTGGAGGACATTACCGCAAGGAGCATATGCTCGGTGCAGGCAAGCGAATCCTCGCCGTTCAAATCGATTGAAAGCTCTACCGCGCGTTCTATCATATGCTTAGTGCGCGGCGTTAAACCGTTAATATTGGAGTGGCGGTCAATAGAGCGGGCAAAGTATTCTTTATACATTGCCGCATTTACGTTGCACGCGTTTAAAATTCTGTTGGCGGTACAATCGCGGCAATTGAGCATAGCGAAAATAATATGCTCGCTGCCTATATAACTGCTGCCGTAAACCTTTGCCGCCTCTTCCGCAATGGAAAAGACCCTTTGCAGATTATCGGAAAATCTGTCCATATATTCCATAATATCTATCCCTCCTTACAAGGTTAATTTTTTAAGTACTTTCGCGGCGTACTGAGCGCGGTAAATATCGCGGTCCGTTGCCGTAAGAGGTCTTTGCGCCTCCGCGTTTATATTTGTGGGGCGCATTTTTACGATAAGGTCGTCTATTTCGGAAACGTCGGAAAGCCCGATATATCC
>JAIDOO010000031.1:7680-13763 GCA_029063275.1 Clostridia bacterium | reverse complement strand
GCTTCAAAGCGGCGAAGCGTGCCAAGAGCAATTCTCTGTCTGAAACGGTTAAATAGCGGATAAATAATAAATAGCAACGCCCAATACGGAAAGTATATTAACGGTGTTTTTAAATCGACGAACAGTTTTACAACCTGCGTGTACACCGTTCCGAAATCAAACTCCACGGCAAAATAGAAGTAATACGCAAGGAAGCCGAACAGTATGGAAACTAAATTCAGATGCAGCGCACAAACTATGAGCCAACACACCCAAATCCAGCCGTTTTCACGAATAAACGCAACATATCCCCGCACGAACCGCTTTAACGGTTGATAAGTGAACTGAGAAATAAACTTAAACACTTTAAGCGGTACGGTGTCCTTGCCGTATTTTGTATTATGCTTTCCATACAGTTGCTTAACTGCAAGCCATAAACCTATAAAACACGGTATCAGAATAACGCTGAATTTCATTATTACCGTCATTACCCCCGCAATATAGCTTAACCAACCGTAAAAATTTCCCTTATCTACAAGCAACTGAAAGTACAATAATGCGTTTGTCTTAAACCCGTCAAAATTATCGGGAAGCGGCACGGTGTTATCCACGACCTGCGAGAAATCGTTCACGGTGGGCGTTATGCTATGCGGTATACCAAAAATTTCGCAAAAGTAGTAAGCAATAGAGCGACCAAAATCCAACAGCGTTTCCCCAAGCCGTATATAAGAAGAACGGAAAATAAATACGCCGAGCAGTACCAACCCGACGCTTATCATTAGTGTAAATATAATATTTATTGTCCTACGCATTTACCTGTACCCCCGTATATATGAGATAACTAACGGTAAACGCAAGTACAATTAAAACTGTAATCGCAATTATGCGTTTAAGCGTTTTCATAAAAACTCCTTGTGATTTATTTTGATTTTTACTACGCCGACGGATCTTGTAAGGTCCGTCGGCGTATTTTTCTTTAATGTGCTTTTACTTGTTTACCACCAATCGTCGAAATCGTCAAAGTCGTCGAAGGTTTCGTCATATGGCGACCAAGCGTTATCGTAGGCGTTCTGTATATATTCTTGTCGCTCTTTTTCTTGCTTTTGCCGTTTTCGTTCCTTGCGGCGTTCTTTTGACTTTTTGAATACCGCGCCAATAGCCTTGAAAGGCGTAGTTACAGCCTTACCGACAGCAAATACTATAATCGGCGCAAACTTTAAGAGTAGCCAGATAATGAATATCAGCGCAATAATACCTAATAAAATTTGCCACCATTTAAGCCCACCGTCTTTAACCGTACTTACAGGCGGATTAAGGTCGGGAACAATATCCATAGGCGACATAATTACGGGTATAACCGTTTCTACGTTGTCCCTAGTAAACGTAAGGTCGATAATATCGAAATCAAGCTGAACCCACGTCTGCGCAAAATAAGCGTTGGTATCTAAAACGTCATAAGCTCCGAAATTGCCGCCTATTAAATACCACTCTGTTTTTCGCTTATATTCGGTTGCTTCGTTGCTTACGTATTCGGACTGATAATAGCGGAACAGATAAACCGTTTCTTTTTTGTTAGCTGCGTTTTTTACATAATCGGTAAAATAAGAATAATCGCTTTCGGCTATGTAATACTTATCGCAAAACAGCGACTTATCGGAATAAGCGCTTATATCGTCTTTGGTAACTTTCTGAATAGCCGACATTGTATAACTTTTTCTGTCAGTTACCGAACCGCCGAAAAGTCTTTTCCAGATAGTGTCCGAAACGGTATTGTCCGTTAGCGTGTATTCGTCGTCCGAGCTAATCGTTACGTCCGTAAACTTCGTATCAACCTTTGAAAATAAATCTTTACTGTATCTGTCGTTTACCAGCCTGCCGCCGTATTTTTCGGTGTAAGTTTCAAACCAACCCTTAACGCCTTCTGCCTTATTGCCTATAAGTTTTTCAGCAGGTAAGGTGTAATTATCCGCATCGCCGCCATCAGCATAAAAGATATACCGCAAATAGTTAATAACGTTATCGTAATTCTGCGCATACATATTGTCGCCGTTATAGCAACTCATATAAGCGTTATAGGCGTAGTAGCCAGCCAAAGCAGCGTCAACGCTGTCCCGCAGTTCTTCAACCGCTTTCGTAGCAATCAAAGCATAGTCAACAATGCTTGAATGGCTTTCCTTTGAACCACCGTCAACATATTTGCCGATATACGACGACAAGGCGTTAAAAATATCTTTATTGCCCGTAACCAAAATAGGTGCGGTGTAAGCGTTAAGCCACGTTGCGTGAACTGCGGTCATTTCCCCGTATTCGTCTATAATCTCGTTAGGGACGGAAAAATAAACCGAGTGCAGAGTATCCCGTGTGTAACCGTCGTCGTAAGTTCCTTTCGGACGGTAGTACGTTGAGCGAACGTCCAGCGAAATATATTTATCGAACCCGTCAACATTGCACGAAAGAGTATCGGACTGCGCCAGCTCTGAACCGTAACCGAGCGCATAGCCTTTGTAGGTGTAAGTCTGCCCGCAAATGTATTCTGTAACTATATTCTTGACTGACAATTCAATACCGCTGATTTTGTACACACGGTTAGCCTCGTCAAGTTCTTTTAAAATCGCCGTTCGCTGTCCGTCCGTTAGCCTAACCTTAAACTTCCAGAACCGTCCTTCATAGCCGGCTTCGGTGGAGTAGTTTACAAAATCTAAAACGTACTTTGAATAGCTTTCCTTGCTTCCGTATGAAAGCTGTATTTTATTCCGCTCACTTGACATATCAAACGCTACGTCCTGCGGGTTGTACACATAGATATACAGCCCGTAGTCCGATTGCTTTTCGGCGTAGTAGGAATAACAGAACTCAACAAATGAAATTACCTGCGGCTTACCGTTACTGTTATGCGGGTAATCTTTTAAATCAAATTCCTTGCCGCCTATGGTTGAGCCTTTAAGGTTGTTTAAGACGTTGGTGCTTTCGTAAACTTGCTGTACGCTGTCCGTGCTGTCGGCAAAGGCGGATAGGTTGCCCTGTCCGCAAAGTACCACTACAACACACAAAACAGCCGTAAGTATGACATATAAAAACCGTTTTGTTATTGCTTTCATACGCCACCTCACATATACGACCTATCCCCGACGTAGATATAAAGTTGCATATCGAAATCGGGCATTGTAAACTCGTAAACGCCGTTACCCTTGCTAACCGCAAAAGCATATGAGAACTCCATTTCCGTATAACTTATCATAACGTCGGTTATTTCGTATAACTCGGCAAAACTCTCTATAACTTTTATTGTTACCGTAACCTTTTCTCCCGACTTAGCGTTTAAAGGACAGCTTACCGAAACAAAATCACAAAAATCGAAAGTGTTAGCATCGTATCCGTAATAAGTTGCCGAATATATAATGCTATGTGTTGCGCCCGTGGGTGTTGTGGGTGTGGTAGGCGTTGTTGACGTTTTCTCGCTCGGCATAAGGTAAATTAAAATAACAATGTCGCAATCAGGCATAGTAAAGTCAAAAAACTCGTTAAACTGTTCCAGCTCGCAAATTTCGTCGCCCGTATCGGCATTTTGTAAAACAACCCTCGTTATCTCTAAATCTTCTACGCCAAAGGCAAGACTTATTGACGCCATAATGTAATCGCCCGGTCTTGCGACGTCTGCACAGTAAAGAATTACTGAATTATAAGAGCCGCTGCCTAACGTGTCATAGCTGATATTGCGGTATTCGCTCAATTCAATAGCTTTTATCGTTACGGCTATTTCAACGTCTCCGTCCGGCATAACAAAGGAATACTCTTTATAAAAGTTTGACGCACCGTCGTTTTCGCCGGCTTCAATAGTAGTCCACAGCTTACCGCCCGAATATATCGTTATACTCGTTACTTCGCTCTTATAATCGCCTATCAGCGAAACGGCAAATCCTACTGTTTCCCCCTCGACAGCAGAAGGCTCGCATATCACGTCAGCTAAAATCAAGTTAGCTTCGTTACCGATTATACGGTAAGTTATTGCGTAGCTTTCCTTTGTCGGCTCGATAGGTGTATCGGGAACAATAGGTGTCGTGGGCGTGGTAGGTGTATTTTGGTTGTCGGAATTGCCGCCGCTCGTTTGCCCCGAGTTCTCAAAAGTGAAATCAATGTTGTAAGTAATCTTATCGTTGTATGACGAAACTTGAAGCCTGAACGGGTACGGATTATTAGTGAAAGCGTCCGAAGGAACGCTTACGCTGTTACCGTTATTCGCTTTCTTTAAAATCTCGCTGAAACTTAAACTTTCGGGCAAATACAGTTCAAAAAAAGTGTCGTGCAATATAGGCTCGAAAGCCGCAGTTATATCACCGACTTTTGAAAACAAATATCTTTCACCGTCAACGGTATAATCGAAATCTTTTGTCATATTCGTTACGATTTTTACCTTGTAACCTTTCGGCTCGGCGTCGTCCATATCAAAAGTGTACTTAACGTCGAAACGGTGTACAGCTTCCTTTTCAAAAGTCATTTTGTTTTCCGTCGTTAAAATCTGTTTGCCATTGTACTCAATATAAAAAGTCTTTAAATCCTCGTTAAAGCCGTTTGTAAATTTATAAGTAAAACCTACGGTAGCAACAAGCAATAATACAACTAAACCATAGCCTATTATTTTTGCAAATGTTCTCATAGCCACCTCGCTTTAAGCCGCTTTGAGTTGTAAAGCAAACAACCCTAAAATATCGCCCTTCGTTATAGTGTGCGAACCTGCCGAAAGCGCTACGGTTATTACGTTATCTCCGTCATCTGTCGCAACGCTCGTATAGTTCACACCGTCAACTTTCAGCTTCTTGTCTGCCGTATCAACGTAGATTTTAAGCGTCATTTCCGTAGCGGTAGAAAAGGTTATCTGCGTTGCGCTTTCCATTTTCAGATACTTCGTAAACGACTTGCCGAGAGCGGTTACAGCAGTTTCCGCACAGCTTGACTGTTTGCCCGTAACTTTAATTCTGTTATCCGACGAAACATCCGCTTCCGTTCCGTCAAATGTGCAAGTTATAGGCTCGTCCATACCTACGCCAAAAACTATATCACCGTTGTTTATCGTTACGTCCTCTACGGGTATAACCAAGCCTTCCAAAGAGAAATCTACGGAAAGGCGTTCATAGCCATCGTGCCAGATATGCTCGGTCTTTACAACGTCGCCCTTATAGCTGTACTTTGCCGTAAAGTGGATAATAGCGTGATAATCGCAGTCCTCGCCGCATCCGAAGTATATAGCCCTTGTAAACGCTTGATTAAAAGTCTGTTCGTCAAAACCGCTGTTAGCCGCAAAGCAAGCGAACGGCGAAGGCACGTTAAAAGTTATTCCTTCCGAACTGAAACCGTCGCTTAAAATCTTGTAAGTAGGCGTAAATTCTTTTCCTAACCTTTCGCTTATTGCGTTAATTACAGCACCGTCCAATTCTATATATAATTCGCCGTATTCAAAATCGCCTTCAACCGTCCCGTAACCGTAAAAATTGTAGTCCATTGTTATGCTGTTTTCCTGATTGAAAACAATGTCGTTCCAATATATATCAAGGTCTATCGGCTCAAAAGTATAAAGATAATCAACGTAACAAGTTGCCGTTTTAGTAGCGTCGTAGTTCGACGTTGCGGTAATAATTGCCGTGTAATCAAACGGCTTATAGCAGGTAAGCACGGCAGTATTAGCCCCGTAATATGCGGGTTCTAACGTTAAATATCCTTCCGTATCAAAACCGTCGTCAAACATAATAGACCATTTAACCGTACCGTCCGTTGCGTTCTCCGGCGAAACCGTTGCCGATATGGTAATACGGGAAACCGTTTCGTTTTGCAGTTCGGAAATAGTCATAGCCCTCGGCATTGAATACACCATACTTGAAAGCATTTCATTACCGCTATCGTCGTAAACTTTTCCGCTTAATTCGTACTGTTGCGTACCGTCCGTAGCGGAATTGTCCTTGCTATCTTTTTTCGTAAGTTGAACTATAAGCCCTGCGCTAATTGCAATAATAAGCACCAACGCAACGGCTATAACAATTACCTTAATCTTGTTTTTAGTCATAAAATCTCCTTAAAAAATAATGCGGCTTACAGAAAGATTTGCAAGCCGC
>JAIDOO010000031.1:0-7580 GCA_029063275.1 Clostridia bacterium | reverse complement strand
TTAGCCGATAAGCATAGTGAGTATGGTTTTGTCCGAGTTGCGGAAAGGCTTTACGGGGCATTCGTAAATTTCGCCCGTAGCTTCGTCCGCCGAACGAACGGCGTAGGTGTTGCCCTTGACCGTTCTTTTCGTCTTTTCGTCCTTGATTTCGTAAGGCTTTAACACGAGTTCCGCCGTAGGCTTTTCACCAAACACGATATCCAGAATTGCGTAACCGCCCACGTCATGGGGAACAACGGTTGCCTTTACGTCCTTGCCACGGATTTTGCCTTTGACGACGTGCGAAAAGTAGGTATTTCCGTCCTTCTCGTAAGTTTCACGCTCAACGAGTACCTGATTGCCGTTAGTCTTGTTTGCCATAATGATAGTTCTCCTTTTGATTAAGATTTTTTACGCCGTTTTGTTACCATTGCCTTTGACTTTGGAAATTTCAAACGCTTCGTCGGTAGTCTTGCCTTCGCTTATTGCTTTCTTGAACTTATAAAGTCCTGCGTGGTCGGACTGACAGAGCAAGTAGCCGGAGCGTATGCCCTTGTCGTATTCCGAAAGTTCTTCGCCTTCGTGCTTGCCGAATTTATGAACTTTCATTTTGCGTTCTTCGGCGTAGCCTTTGGCGCGTTTGGAAGGCTTCATCCATCTGCGTTCCGAGTAACGGTTCGACGCTGCCGACTGTTCTGCCGGCTTTTCTTCGGGTTTCTTTGCCATATAAATTCTCCTTGACATTAATTTTAACTTTGGGTAGCACGTCTGTTTTTAACAAGTCTGCTTGCCCGATATTAAGTTGTAATTTTGCAATCAGACAGCGGGTCTTTTTTGAAACTTTCCGTTTCGTGCGATATGCGGTAGGCGGCCGCCTTTACTTTGCAAAACCGCACTTATCGGAACTGTTGCCCGTTTGCTGATTACACCGTCATTATAGGTCGCAGCCTACCGAAAATACCATAGGAAAAAGCGTGGTTCGTTAGCAAATAAGAGTGCCTAAATAGCGGAATGTCGCTTATTCAAAGCAACAAAAAAGCCCCGATTTCTCGGAGCTTATCACATTTAATTCATAACTTTTTGTAAGTATAACACAAGCTGTTTGTTTAACGCCCTTACGTGTTGCGCACTATAACCGGCTTCCTCTGCATAGGCTTCTTGCGTGTTGCCGTTCACATACAACCCTAAATATAAATCATACATACGGGCAGGTGCGTTCTGAAAAATCTTATTATATCGTTCGACTTTATCCATAACCGAATTTACGCCGATAACTTTTATTGCATTATCAAACGCAGCTTTATGAGTAAAGTAGTATCTTATCTCTTGTAAATCTTCTCTGATTTCTTTTAACGTCATCTTTATGTTTACTCCTTGTTTTAAGATAGAGCGGTAAGCCCTTCACTTAAAAGCCACGGAGAAAGACGAAGTCCACGCATTATTCCAAAAGTTTTTTCAACTTTTTTAAAATCCTTGCCAGACGATTATTTATAGCCTTTTTCGTAACGCTTTGCGCTACGGCTATTTCGGTCTGCGGTATGTACTCGAAATATACTTTTTTTAATAACTCCTGCTGTTCCGGCGGCAGTTCTGCGATTGCCTGATATAGTTGCCGATTCCGTTCGGAAAGCTCTATTTTATCAAATGTGTTTTCGCTCGGATCGGCAACGTCAAAGCCGTGTTCCATAGACTTATCCAAAGACTGATGCCGCCGTGTTTCCTTACGTTCATTAAGCCGTTCCAGACGTTCCATTTCCACATACGCCGCCGCAAATTCTTCTGTAACTTCAACAATTACGTAAGCCGTTCCGTCGTGAACTCTGATTACCGCCATTTACCCCGCCGAACGCAATACGCCGACGGAGAGTGTCTGTAAATGAAAAAAAGCCGAAACAAAGCCACTCCCTTAAAAAGGCAGTATTGCTCTGTTCGGCTTGTATCTTTTTTCAGATTATAGCTCTTAAACAGTATGAAATTAGCCGCATTTGCTTTTTTTGCGTGAAACACTTAATCCGCAAGGGCTATTCTCATACTATCAGTTATATAACCATTATAAATCGTAAGTTTTGACGGATTTTGGCTAATAAAATAAAAAGCACCTGACAATTTAGGTGCTTTCATTTTTATGTTGCTTTGCGCCTAGTAAGTACAGTATCGTTTTTAATAACAATATGTATATATTCACCGCAAAGCGGACATTTAATTAACGCTTCTGTTCCATTTTTTGCTTGCGTTAAAGTGGTTTTACAATATAGACAACAGGCATAGAAAAACCCGTCAATTATAGATTTATGTTTTTCTTTCTGCATTGTCAAGCCTATGTTCTCCTATGGTAAATCAAGTGGCGCAGAAGACGGGATTTGCACCCGACAACGCATCTACCTGATAAAGCAAATACGCCGAACTTTCTTCTGCATATGAAGGTAAATAAATTTTACCTTCAATAAATTAATCTTTTCCTTTAATCGAATCGTAAACAAAAGCATTCATAAGCAGCAACGCCAACGCTAACCCCGCTAACATAAATCCGCCTAATTGCAAACCTTCAACCGCAATATTTAAAGGATAGCAAGCAAGTGTTACCCCAACACCGACAGCAATAATTAATATGATACCAACAATATATAAGAATGTTTGCAATTTATCTTTAAACACAATATCATAGCCGCCGAGTTTTTGATATATAGGGCAAAGCGGGATAAAGACCGCTAAACCGATACACATTACCGTTAAGCCGACAATGGGAAAATTACAGGCTGTCATAAAAACGATACCGAGCGCAAATAAAACTGCGCCTATTGAAAGCATAATAATTAAAACTATATTCTGGCGTTTCATTGCTGTTCTTTTCCCATAAAACACACCGCCGCCATTCCCGGCCCCGTATGTGCGCCTATAATAGGACTTAACATTCTTCTTCTGACAGTTACGTCCGGCTTTGCTATTTTTACGAATTGCTCTAACTTTTCGGCAAGTTCGGGCGCATCAGCGTGGATTATATAAATTACGTCATCACGGTGTAAATCAGTATAATACATTCCGAACAATTTACATAGTTCTGAAATTGCGGTTGTATTACCACGCTTTTTATCGGTAGTAATGAGCTTACCGTATTTATCAATTCTCAATATGGGGCGTATGTTCAGCATTGTTCCTATAACCGCTGTTCCCGAGCCAATTCTGCCGCCCCGTTTTAAGTACATTAAATCCTGAACCATAAACCAGCAATTTACGTTTTTGCGCACTTCCATAATGTCGTTATAATTTTCTTCAATGCTGAAACCGTTTTCTCTGTTGCGGAAAG
The DNA here is from genome assembly GCA_029063275.1 of Clostridia bacterium. Classification (GTDB taxonomy): domain Bacteria; phylum Bacillota; class Clostridia; order Christensenellales; family Borkfalkiaceae; genus Coproplasma. The sequence goes on along the minus strand of JAIDOO010000031.1, from coordinate 4,297 downwards.
CTCGTTCGCATAGAATACCCATACCGCCCGTTGCAGATAATGTATCAACTATGTATAAATCAACGTCGGGATATTTCTGCTTTAACGTTCGCCTTGCTTCGCAAGCTGAATTGAACGTGGTTGAAAGTCCGCTCGACAACGAAAGATATAAAATCGAATTGCCGTCTTTCATATATTTATCGAAGTATTGTTCATACATAAACGGATTGATTTGGGTGGTCTTTGTAAGAGCGCCGCCACGTTGCCCATCATAAAACTCTTTCAAAACTTTATCGTCTTCAATACTTTCGCAAAGACGCATATCGTCCTTAAAAGAATATTCCATAGGAATAAATTTGAGTTGAAACTCCTTTGCCGCTTCCTCGTTTACGTCGCCGGAAACGTCCATACAAATAAGATACTTTTTCATTTTTATAATCTCCTTTAAGTTGATATATTTTCCCATTTTTAAATACTCTCCGAATATTGAGTTATGCCGAACTCCGTCAGTTTCCGAAAGAATATTTCCGCCAATTCAGCTTTTATATATCTATAACTAAAACTGATATATAACTTATCTTTAAATGAAATTATAGAGCAGTTATAGTTTGATTTCTTTTTGGGCGTCAGAAAAAAGGACACACCGTTTATATAGCTGTTTATCTCCTGCGGATATTCCGCCTTGCCGAGATTTGAAAGGGTTATGCTTGTACTGCAATCCCCGAAAATGTTATACGCACAACGAAGCAGTAAGCACCTTAACGGTAACGGGATATGATTTATGATAAACGAATTATTCTTTGCTTCATAATCGCCCATAGTGGACGCATGAATTTCGTTTCGGTTTTGCTCTTTAATCTGAGCGCCGATTTTATCAATAAGACTGTTAAACGCTAATCCGTAATCGTCGCTTGCAATTTTGGGAGTAACGTATAAAGTAAAGTTGCGTAACGTTTTACTTTGATAACGCCGCCGCAAATCTACGGGTATCATAATTCTTATAGGTTTACACTTTTTACGCTTGTCGTTATATCTGTTTTGTAATTCAAAGATAGCTTCTGCCATTACAGTTGTCAGAAATGTAGTGAGTTTTGTATTGTACTTGTGGGAAATGCTCATTAAGCCGTTCAAATCAAAAACGCCCGTTACTGTCTGAATAGTATTGTCTTTTCGTTTTTCTCCCGGCAGTTTGTAAGCTGAACAATACGTTAAGGACGACTTGCCACGCTTTGCGAAAATCGAATAATCGTCCCGTATCTCACTTTCATCAACTTTGTCAAATGGATTAAGCGTTAAAGAATTATCCGAATATCTCAATCCGTACTGTAAGCGCAAATATTCCGCAACAAGCGTATTCAAAAACACCAAACCGCCGTGTCCGTCAGTAAGCGAATGAAAGAACTCAGCCGAAATAGTCTTTTCGCCGTAAAAAACCCGCAAGGCACACTCGTTCATTTCTTCCTCTGTAAAGCTCGCAAGTCTGCTACCTTCACGCATCACCCTTAACGGTGCGGTTATGGGAACTACCTTATATTTTGAACAAACAGCTTTTAGTCCCGCCACGATTGTCGGGAAACGTGGAGTAATATTATCAAGTGCGTTTTGCAGTTGGTTCACGTTGATTTTTTGCGTTAAATTTACTTCAAGACGAAAAATATTGCTGTAAGTTTTATTGCGTGTAGCTATATGTATAATCGCTGTATTATCCAACGGATAATATTTTGCGCCTTGCAATGCTATTGCTTGCATATGTAATCCTCCGAAATTCAGGTCGGGTTAGAAAGGTATATCCATTCTTCCGAACTTTCAAATTCAACTTTTCTTGTGCCTAAATCGTAAACGTTTTCACGATCAGACACGACAGCATCAAACATTTCAATATAAGAACGCATACTGCGTTCAATCGTAAAGTTCAATGCGTGTTTTGCTATTACCGTCCGATGAGCTTGCAGGTCGTTCGGGTGTTCAATCCACCAATCTATATTTTCTGCCAAATCTTTATAATTGCCGTGCCGGAAACTGCTACGTTTATGCAAAACGAATTGAGAAGTAGCGGATTTCGGGCTGTCGGAAACTATCGGAACGCAACCACAGGCTATCGCTTCTATACAAGTCATTCCTTCAATTTCAACGTCTGCGGGGTGTATGTATAAATCCGCAAAGTTGAGAAACGAGAGCTGCTGTTCACGATTGTAAGAACCGAGAAAAACGGGATAGACCGGTAACTTTCTCGCCAATCTCATTAGTCGTTTTTTTTGCGGCCCTTTACCGCCGAGAATTAATAAAATGCGCTCACGGTACTTGCTTTTATTGATTGCATTAATTACCAAATCAAAGCGTTTCTCCCGTGAAAATCTACCGTTTACAACTATAATGAACTTATCTTTATAAATGGTCGGCTTTTCTTCACGCTGCATTTTGAATATGTCTTTGTATCCGTTTGATATAACGTGATTACAAGTATTAAAACAATGCTCGTTCAGTTGTTTATTAATCATTTCAGACGGACAATGAATATGCTCAACGTATTGATATACCTTTCTGTACCAACGTTTCCATAAAAGATAATTTATAAACTTAAACTTGTTTAAGTGTAAGGTGGAAGTAATATTTTCAGGGGCAATATGAAATGCGGCGGTACAAGGTATATTCCGTTCCCGACAAAGCTCTATCGTTTTATAGCCGAGCTTAAACGGCATAAATACGTGAACTACGTCTGCACCTCTGATGGCTTTCAAAATTATTTCTTTATCAGGCTTCGCAAGCTGCATACCTTGTGAATGGATAACTCTATCAATGGGTTTGCCGAAACTCCGTTCGTTAAGGGCATAGGGAGTATTCGTTCCGTCGTCTATGGTAAGTATTCTTACGACGTGTCCTTGTTTTACAAGCCCTTGATAAAGCCATTGAGCAGAAACGCTTGTACCGTGATTACTCTGAAAAAACTGGTCTGTAACCAATGTAATTATCATACAATTTGCCCCGCCTCGTTTAACTGTTCATTTTTTTGCGTATCAGTAACAATCGAATGTCTTGTTTTGAATTTATAAACTACAAGCAGCCTTGCTCTGTTATACCTTTGAATAAAACAAGGCATAAGATTTAATAAAAAATTCGTAAGCAAAATAGGAAGCACAAAATAATAATGTTTTACCGGAAAAATAAACAAACAGGTAAATCCTAATATTGCCGCCGACAAATGCAGGATTTCTCCAATACAGGTTTCATAAATAAATTTTTTCAGATAATCAACTTCCAATGATTGAAGGTTGCTTTTTGAAAATCCCGCAGATTTTCCCCATTCGGGAACTTTGTCTTTCCACTTGCGAATTTTAAGTTTTTCATATAACCTGACTTCTTTTTTGCTTACTGCAAAATACTTTCTTTCATAATTCCAACAAGTTTTAGGCAAACAAAATCTTAAAATTAAATCCAGAATACCTAACAGTATAAAAACGTATAAAAGTACGAATAAGGGTGCGATTATTGCATAGGAAAGGGTTATCGTTCCAGCCAAACACGAAACGCAAATTGTAGATACCAACGTTCCCGCCACAACCAACGAAATTATTAAGAAATAGAGCATTGTTCCACCTCTGCTACGGCGCTACTCTTTGCCACGACGCTTTTCTTCTGTTTATATTTAGCATAGAGAACAACCGAAACACCGCCGACTATTCCACCTATAAAATCGCAAATAATATCGTACATTGTATCCATTAATACGTCCCTGCCTTCAAAGCCCATCCAATGCTGGGTATTTTCCCCAAGAAACGTATCAAAACTAAATTCGCATATTTCCCAAAAACCGCCGAGCAACATTGAAAACGAAAGTGCCAAAATAAAAATCCAAACAGGGCTTAACGTATTGCCTTTGGTTTCCGTTATTAGATTGTAGGCAAGCATTGCCAACAGAATACCGCTTGCAAGATGCACAACTTTATCGTACACGGATGTCATATCATAAACACTCCACAGACAACCGACGACAAGAGCAAGAATAACAAATAATTCATAAGCAATAATAAGCGGTAAATTGAAATTTATTTTGAATATCAATGTGAGTAACACCGGCGCCCATACAGCCAAAAAATATAAGAAAATGAGAAGTATTGAATAAATGTTACCGAAAGAGATTGACGGTGCAATATTCAAACAAGCAAGAACAATAAATACAATAGCGTTTGCGATACCAAAACCCGTAAAAGCTGCTGATGTAATCAAAATCTTTTTATTCATAAATAATTCTCCTTTTTTTATTCTTTGGCTCAATATTACGGCAGAAATGTGAACTGAATTTTAAATAATTTAATAAAAT